>NZ_JBXXZH010000125.1:0-26241 GCF_059640475.1 Calothrix sp. CBUCES-K 9914 | reverse complement strand
AGCACTCAGCACTCAGCACTCAGCACTCAGCACTCAGCACTCAGCACTCAGCACTCAGCACTCTCAAAGTCCTGCAAACCATTCATAACCTTGGTCTTCCCAGTACCCTTTGTTGCTTTGTAAATTACTGACTAAACTAATTCGAGTTACCCATTTACTTTGCTTATAGCCAAGTTTGACTGGTGACGCTAACCGTAAAGGCGCCCCATTATCTACAGGCAACGGTTCACCGTTTTTTTGATACGCTAATAGTGTTTGTGGGTGTACAGCAGAAGCTATATCCCAACTTGAATAATACCCGTCTCCAGATATAAAATATGCGTATTTGACAGTTTGCTTGGGTTGTGCTAAAGCAACAAGGTCACGCATTCGTACACCAGCCCATTGCACTATAGCAGCCCAACCTTCAACACACACGTGGCGAATAATCATCGAAGTTAAAGGTAAATTTTGTATCTCCGCCATACTCAGTGCGAGAGGGTTGTTTACGTCTCCATCTATAACCAAGCGATATTTTTCGACATCGATAATTGGTGTATCTCGAAAGGTATTGACGATTAGTGCTTTATTGTCGATTTGAGACAGTGAGAATTCAGGGACAAGCTTTTGCGCTTTCAAATCAAAAATAAATGATTCGACTTTTTGATTGAGCGGTTCGGAGATTTTACCTGCTACATCTTCAAACAATGGGGAACCGCAACCGCTCAAAAGTAGATTGGTGCCGGATAATCCTGATAAAGTTAAAAAATGACGACGTGTTAAATGTGTCAACTGTTTTATTGTTTTACACTACTCATATCTATAATAAACGCCTGCGAGTTTACCAAAACATTGATTCGGTGAATTCTGTACCGCCAACTTTCCGGGCTAAATACGAATGAACTAAAGCGAAAATAATCACGAGTGGTACAGTAGCAAAATGAACTATACGTAAAGCTTGCCAACTCCCAAAAAAATCTACTATCCACGGAAATTGAGCAGGTTTGTACATGCCAATGCCAGTAAATATCGCAAACAGTAGGATAGGAATAATACTTGTATAAGCTATACGATGCCAAGCAAATGCTAACCGTTTTGGATTTTGACTTTTTTGTAAGGCTTTGATATCATTAGCGCCGACATAGCGATGGCGCCAGCGTTGAGTTACCAAAACATAAACTCCATACCACAGTAAGTTGAGAGAAAAGACCCACATAGCAGCAAAGTGCCAATGTCTACCACCAGCTAACCAACCTCCTAACGCGAAGATTGGAGGGATATGCAACCCCGCGCGTCCTCCAAATACTGGGTTGGCATTATAGATTTGCAGTCCACTAGTAAGCATTGTCAATAAACTAACGATGTTTACCCAATGGAATACTTTTGCCGCTACGGCTATTTTTGGAATCTTCTGTAGTTTCGGCAGAGTAGTCATTAATCTGTTACACCTTAAGAGTCAAAAGTACTTATCAAATCTTAACAGGGTACAACGGACACTAGAAAAATGACCTTACCCCAACTTGAATTTGGATGGGGTAAGGTCAACAAATTTTTTACTTATGTTTTTGTTAAATGTCAGGTGTTCAAGACTTGAAAGTTACTTTGTGACTCAAGTGCCACTATTAGTTAAACTTGAACTTGATCTATCGATTTGATAGTTTTCTTTGAGTAATCGTATGTATGTACGATAAGGAATGTAATGCAGGGGGTCATACCCATTAAAACGCAGGATAAGCACACAAGCCCAAGAATACTTTCCAGCGATAATCGCCTTGATAATCTCTTCAATCTGCTTTTTATTCATGGCTTTTAATAACTCAATTTCACGACTATTGTGTTTTTGATTATAGGGAACATTTTTATCTCATTTCACAGTGTATATATTCGTTGCATCCCTGTTTCATACTTTTTTAAAAAAACTGTGAAACATTTATGAAGTTTTGATAAACTTGTAGCCGCTGTGATTTTTATCTTCAATATAAATACTGAAGATGAATACGGCTCCACGAATTAATTTTGAACACCTACTTAATTGTATTGTGTATCCTGTAAACGTATACATTTGACACACAGTAAGCAAAATCAGAGTAAAATAAAAACATTGATATGAGCCTGCAATAGTTGAATCATAACCATTTGAACACTTGTTTGAAAATTTCAAGTCCACAAAACATTAAAAGTTTCAATTACTTAATTTTCAAAAAAGACAATTTATACAATTTACATGAGGAATATACTAAATAGTGATGTATTTGCCATACAAATATATTATTACAAACAATACATATGGCTGTATGTAAGTCACTTGCAAAAATTGCATTATTTGCAACATAGACGAAAATGATGTATTATCAAGCGAAAATGTATATGCACTTTAGATTCTGTCATATGGAATATTAAAAAGTAGTCATGACGGAGTATAGAGAGTTAAGGTAAATTTATTGAATTTAGCAGCAAATATCATGCTACTTCAATTAATTGAAAATTTGAATTTGTGTCAATTAATTTCCATAAAAAAAGGGGTTAAAACCCTCTTTTAGATAGTATTGATTTATGGTTAATATGAGTATTGTGGGAATATTGTGAAAATTTGTAGTTTAGCAGTTAGCTAAATTGAGAGCTACGAAGTAAAAGTTCGCTCAAACTTGCTCTAAAAGCTCGCACGTTTTATAAGATCGGCGTAATGCTTATGCTTAGTACTGATCTCAATCAAAAACTCTGTGCCGTAACCTAATTGAGAATTGCAGCGAAGTTTACCTCGATGATTTTCTTCGATTATCTGTCTACTGATTGCCAGTCCAAGTCCAGTACCTTTCCCAAATGGTTTGGTTGTAAAGAAAGGCTCAAACATTCGTCGTTGGATATGCGGAAGAATTCCTTTACCGTTATCTGATATATGTATTAGGACTTTCTTTTGCCTATCAATCGCTACAACGTCAGTACTACTGATTAATGATAAATGACTTTGCACTATTTCCGTGTTAATGCAAATCTGAGGCATGAACGAATGGTCGTACTTAAGCCGTTCTTCCAAAGCTTCGATTGCATTTGTAATCAGGGATATGAAAACCTGATTTAACTCACCTGGTAGACATTCGACGAGTGGAATATCTCCAAATTGCTTAATTACTTCAATTCCAGGTCGATTTGGTTGTTGTTTAAGGCGATGCTGTAAAATTGTGATGGCGCCTGAAAGTGCTGCATTTAAATCAGTTTTCCTTGTATGAGCGTCATCGTGTGAAAAGTTGTGCAGTGCGGAAACTGTTTTTTGAAGTTGCTCCGAACCTGCTCGTAGCGACCACAATAGTCTAATAAAGTCAGTTTTGATGAAGTTGAGGTCAAGAGATTGAAGAAAAGGGGGGAATGCTCCTTTGGGTATAGGGTGACAACGTTCGTAATGTTCGAGCAGTTGGATTAAATCTTCGGCATACTGGCTAGTAGGGAAGAGAGTATCGTTTATAAATTCAACAGGGTTATAGATTTCTTTGACTAAATCTATGATTAGTTCTCCGAGGGTGGCAATTTTTTCTTTCTTGAGCAGTTGTTTTTGAATTTGTGCAAGATAGGAGTTTTGAAGCTCGATTTGTTCTAATCTTTCGTTTGCTTGTGCTTCGACAGCAGAACGCGCGTCATTTTGAGTTTGTAGGGAGTGTATGAGTTGAGCTTGTTGAACTGCGTTACTAACTAAGAGCGCAATGAGTTTGAGGGTATTGATTTGTGATTGTAAGTAGGTTCGTTTATCAAGAGTGTCAAAAACGCTTAAGGTTCCCCAAAAAATACGTTCTTTTGTAGTGTCGCCGCTTGTGGTAGCTTCGTTATGTATTAAGATAGGGACGGTGAAACTAGTAGAAGTTAAGTCCGAAGTGGTATAATTTGAGCCAAAAGAGGATAATAGTTCTAAATCCGAGGCAATTGTAGTATTATCACCGTTAGCGCGATGAATAACAACTGAAGTCGTATCAAAACATTGGTGTATCTCGGAAGCAATATTAGACAAAGTAGTTTCGAGTTCTGATAAGTCGGAGCTATTAATAAGCTGAGTAACTCGTTGCAGTAATACATCGCGCGATTGAGAAGAATGAAGCTCTGTAACATCTTGATAGGTTCCAATCACACAAGCGCGACTCTCATGATCATGCAGTAACACGACCGCGCGCTCGATAATCCACTTCCAACCCGACTTACTCAAAATTCTAAATTCGACTTCGTAACTTGAAGTAGGGTTTCCTAGCAAATATTGGTGTCTTTTTTGAATAACTCTTGAGACATCATGGGAATGTATAAGTTTTTCAAATGTTTTACAGTTAGAAAGCTCATTTGGCTTATAGCCAAGAATCCGCTCGGAACAAGAGTCGAAGGTAAGGAAAGACGAAACTAAATTCCACTCCCACAAACCTAAACAGGTATTCGATAACGCAATTTTTAACGACATTAACAACTGCTGGCTGTTTTTTAACGTCTGTTGCGATAGCAGCTGCTCCTCTTGTAAAGATTCAGCAGAGAGAAAATGATGGGTGGCAGGTTCTTCGGTGTGCATAGCTGCTGTACGATGGTTCAAGTATCTTGTAGCTCTACGCGGTCTTAGCACCCTGACGTTTAGACTTACAGGCATTGCTGAAAAGTTAACAATTCGTTAACTTGTTAACTGAATAATGGCATGAATGACCATAAATAATCGTGGACTCTTGCGCTCAAAACGTAAACGGACAAATGTAACCAATTTCATTACCCAAAGTACACGCTTCGCCAAAGAATGACTACACTTTATTGGCGCATTGGTTGGAACTAATGCCAAAATGATGTATATATATTTACATTAAACCTATTAATTTACTCGTTCGGCTAGCTTCATAAACATCCGTAATGCAGTCATGATAAATGCTTCATGAAATTGCAAAAAAGTCAATGGCCTGCTGTAGTTTATTGAATGAACACGTGATTTGTATCAATAAGCCACAGCTACATAAATACTCAGCTTTTGTTTGAGGCTATAGATAAAAATTTTACAAAAACACAATTAATGAATCTGACCTTGAGGACTGATGACAATTGAAGAAGTCTTACTGCTAGTCAAAGCAAGCTTTCCGAATGGTTTAACTCCACTTCAAGAACTTGTGTTGCGTTCTTCATGGGAAGGTAAAACTTATACAAGTATAGCATTAGAAGCGCACTACGGTGAAGAACGAGTTAGAAAAGTTGCTTCCTCTTTGTGGCAATTGTTGAGTGATTTATGGCTTGAACCAATTCATAAATCGAATTTCCGCCAATTGCTAGAACCGCGTGCGCTCAATAGGAAACAGTATCAAATTATTACTGAGTTTAGTCGTTTGACCACACCGACATCGTTAGAATTTCCAAATGGGCCTGTATCACTTGATTCACAATTTTATATTTATCGTCCGCCAATGGAGGAAATTGCTTGTGCGGAAATTGCGGAATTAGGAGGCGCCATATGTATAAAAGCGCCGAAAAAAATGGGTAAAAGTTCGCTAACGCTGAGAGTTTTGGCACACGCTAACTCTCTGGGTTACGAGACTGTAAATTTGGATTTTCAGCAAGCAGATATAGCGATTTTTGTCAATATAGATAAATTATTGCGTTGGTTTTGTGCGAATGTTAGTCGAGAGTTAGGAATTTGTTCAGAGCTAGATAATTATTGGGATAAAGATATAGGTAGCAAAATTAGCTGCTCGATTTATTTTCAGGATTATTTGCTTGCCAAGCTGAAAAATCCTATAGTATTGGTATTGAATGAGCTTGATATACTACTGGAGTATACGGAAATAGCGACGGATTTCTTGCCGTTATTGCGTTCGTGGTACGAGCAAGCGAAGCAAAGTACTGTTTGGCAAAAACTGCGTTTGGTGCTGACACATTCAAATGAAATTATCATGCCTCGGCGCTTAACGGACTTGCCATTTAGTATAGGTTTACCAATTGACTTACCATTATTTACCTGTCAACAGATAAAGCATTTAGCGAAGTTACACGGTTTAAATTGGGATAGTGGAGTAGAAGTCGAGAGTTTAATGGCACTAGTGGGGGGACATCCTTACTTAGTAAGGCTTGCGCTATACTACTTGGTTGGAAAAGGAGGTTTATCTGGAAATTTACAGAAGTTATTGCAAGAGGCGCCAACTGGGTCTGGAATTTATGATGCGTTTTTGCGGCAGTATTTATTGTTGTTACGTCAACAACCTGAACTTGCAGCAGGTTTCTATGAAGTAATTAGTTCCAAAACTCCGGTGAAGTTAGAACCACTTGTGGGACAGCGATTACAAAGTTTAGGATTAGTAAATTTGTCAGGTGAGCGTGCGGTAACTTCGTGTGAGTTATTTAGACTTTACTTTTTGTCTCAGTTCGATTTTAGTCAAAAAATAAGCGTTAGTCGTGTTGAAGCGCTGGAACGTGAAAACCAGCAGTTGCGTTTTCGTTCGAGTGTTGATGAACTAACGCAGCTTGCCACTCGTCGCTACTTCAATACTTACCTACAAATCGAATGGCAGCGTTACACTAGCGACAGTGAGAAAGCTACACTTAGCGAAGCAATGCCGTTATCATTGATGATATGTGATATTGACTACTTTAAAATTTACAATAAAACCTACGGAGAATCGGCTGGTGATGACTGCTTACGTCAGATTGCCAAAGTTATCCAGAATGTGGTTAATAAATTAGTTGATAATAGTAACAGTATGGGTGAAAATTATAATTTAGACACGTTAAATGCCGCAAACATCCTTCCGGGTCATAAGTCGGTATTAGTCGCGCGGTATAGTGGTGAGGAATTTGCTATTCTTAGTCGTGTAGATGCTGTTACAGCAGTGGGTATTGCCGAAAAAATCCGCGTTTTAATTAAACAACTCGAAATATTGTGTGATTATCCGGGGATAGGAGGACTTCCAGCGAATGTTCTTACCGTTAGTATTGGAGTTGCGAGCATTGTACCAAAAATAGAAATTGAACCTGGTAGCATTATCGTGGCTGCCGAAAAAGCATTAAATTTAGCAAAACGCCGAGGACGCGATAAAGTAGTTTTTGGTTAGGATATAAGCTTAACTTTTGTTTGATTTCTAGTTTCCTATTTGACAAGTCTACATTTATTAGCTTTCTCAATAAAACTACTCAAATTAGTTTTAGGTTAGAGTCATCAGTGGTGCAAAAATGCTCAGAAATAGAAGAAAGTACATTTTTGAGAGATAACTCTAATTGTTCTCGTGCCACAATGAAATACCAGGTACTCGACCGAATTTTTAATAAATATCAGGCGCCACGTAAATTTGAACGTTTAGTGCTAGATACCAGTTTTTCGATTATCGATAAATCAGTTTCAGTAGAAAGATTTGCCCAAAACCCCGATGAGGTTATATTGGGTCAAGATGTTCGGCAAGGTTTCCCAGAATTTATTGGCTTAGAAGATGTATTACGATCAATATTACAAGGCAACGAAGAATTATTTGAGATTGAAGGAATTCATCGATATCATGAAAATGAATTTGACTTGTATGTTGATATATATATACTATGCGATAAGGATGAAAGTAGATCAGAACGTTTAATTGTTTTGATTGAAGATGTGACTAGTCAAATGCTGGTTCAGCAAAGGTTATCGCAACACTTGAACGAAACAAGCTTGTTATCGAGTGTTTTGACATCGTACAAAAACTACATGGATAAAGTTATCACTTCGATGGCGGATGCGTTGATAGTGACAACAAAATCTGGAAATATCAAGAGAGTTAACAGAGCGGCAACTGAGTTATTTGGTTATAGCGAAGCTGAGATGTTAGGGCAACCAATTTCAGTATTAATTTATGATAATCAGTTATTGCAGCAGGCAATTCAGCAGCGTTATTTGTTTGATAAGTATTTTCAGAGTATAGAAGTAAGTTGTCGAACTAAAGCCAAAGAAAAAATATTAGTAGCTTTTTCGTGTTCGGTGATTAAGAAAAGAATCGAAGGTTTAGAAGATATTGTTTATGTAGGTAGAGATATTACAGTTCGACAACGTAGACAGCAGTACAATAGTACACAGTTTGCTGTGACGCGGATTTTATCAGAGTCAGCAAGTATTGAAATTACGATTCCGAAAATAATCCAGACAATTTGTGAAAATTTAGGATGGGATTTGGGACAATTGTGGACACCTAGTCAGTATATCACGGCGCCGATATCAGAATCTTGCTCCCATCCGGTTCTTAGATGTGTAGAAGTGTGGTCTTCACGTACTGTAGCTGTACGCTCGTTTAAATTACTTAGTTGGCAGACAACGTATACAAGTGGTATGGGTTTACCGGGTCGAATTTGGAAAATGCGTTCTCCGTTATGGATAAGGGATGTAACTGACGAGACTGATGTCTTAGCAGAAGCAGCAAAAATTGCGCTTTTACGAGGTGCATTTGGTTTTCCTATCTTAGATGATAATCACATCTTTGGAGTCATAACTTTTTTTAGTCGCGACGTACAGACACCTGATGTTGATTTATTGCAAATACTGGTATCGATTGGCAATCAAATTGCTGAGTATATTAAGCGTAAGCACGCTGAGGAGGCACTTTTAGAAAGTGAGGAACGTTACCGTGATTTGTTTGAAAATGCCAATGATTTGATACAGTCAGTAACTCAGAGTGGAAGGTTTATATATGTAAATCGTGCTTGGCGTGAGACTTTGGGATACGATGGTGATATTAGTAATTTAAATCTATTTGATATTATTCATCCTGAGTATCGACAGCAATGTCGTACTATTTTTTGCAGAATTATGGCAGGTGAGGAAATAGGGGTTGTGCAAACAGCTTTTTTAACAACGAAGGATGAAAAAATAATTTTAGAAGGTAATATTAACTGTAAATTTGTTGATAATAAGCCGATAGCAATGCGCGGTATTTTTCGCAACATTACACAGAGAATTGCTACGGAAACTGCGCTTCGTCAGCAGCAGGAACAAACTGAAAGGTTATTGTTAAATATTTTACCTGAAACGATTGCTAATCGCCTGAAGAAACAACCAGGTAACATTGCGGAAGATTTTACAGATGTATCGGTTTTATTTGCGGATATAGTTGGTTTTACTCAAATATCATCACAGTTAAGTGCGATTCAGCT
Organism: Calothrix sp. CBUCES-K 9914; assembly: GCF_059640475.1. Lineage (NCBI taxonomy): Bacteria > Bacillati > Cyanobacteriota > Cyanophyceae > Nostocales > Calotrichaceae > Calothrix > Calothrix sp. CBUCES-K 9914. Next base: position 17,157 of record NZ_JBXXZH010000125.1, on the reverse strand, counting down.
TGTCAATTTGCTTAATAAGATTTTCTCGGCTTTTGACTACATTAGTGAACGTTATGGGTTAGAAAAAATCAAAACTATCGGTGATGCGTATATGGTGGTCGGAGGTTTACCAAAGCGGCGCCTAGACCATGCTCATGCGATAGCTTGTATGGCACTCGATATGCAAAAAGCAATCAAAGCTTTTAATACTGATAACAAGCAAAACTTCAACATTCGTATTGGTATTCACAGTGGTGCTGTTGTTGCTGGTGTAATTGGTGTCAAAAAATTTGCTTATGACTTATGGGGAGATACGGTTAATATTGCTAGTCGTATGGAATCACACGGCTTGATTGGTAGAATACAAGTATCTCAAGCTACGTATAATATTTTACGGGAGAAATTTATTTTTGAAGCGCGCGGTGATATTGAGGTCAAAGGTAAAGGTAAGATGCCTACTTATTTGTTAGTTGGTAAACGTGATTAACTGGTAACGGATGAACACGGATGTAACGGATAAATTGGTTACAAACATTAAATTTGGGGTGTTGTAGCATAGGTGTCCTCGCCTGTGCAATGCGTTTTTTTTACCACAGGGGCACAGAGTAAACAGAGGAAGAGGAATAAACCACAAAGACACAAAGGACACAAAGCAAGAGGTAAGAAGAGTAATTCTGGAGAAAAACGAACCGCAAAGAACGCGAAGGGCGCAAAGGAAGAAAAAAGAAGCAAGTTGTAGGTGTGGCGGGCACCTCACTTACTATTAAATTTGAGTCAAAGTGTGGTGATTTGTGTATTGTAGATTACTATTGGCAATATTTTTGTATGTGGTATATTGGAAAAACTTTACATAGCTAAACCCTATGTTAAATAGTTGTAAGTCTATCTTGAGTCTATTTGTATCCGGGTAGACCTGGAAAGTGCTGAACGAGAGTGCAAGTTAATCTAATACATTTACTAATAGGCGCCAATGCAGTTACGCTGGTTTTTACTTGGTCTTATAAGTCTTACTTTTTTATCTCCAAAAGCAAGTGCCAATACGGTAACGAATAAAAGTACAGCAAATCAAAGTTATATAGCTGATATTCCGAATCAAGAAATAGCTATACCTGGCATAAAATTTGTTGCTCCTTCTGTTCGTACTGTTCCTGATATTCCTTCTTTGCAAAATAATCCTGTTAACGGTAGCAATAGCTCGTTGTTTGCTGGAGTGGTGCCTCTCGGTAAGGAAATGTCAGGTCTAAAATCTCAAGTTCAGACGCTGATGACACATTACAAGTTTCTTTCTCCGGGGATGTTTTTCCTCGACTTGCAAACGGGAAATTATTTAGATATCAATGGTGAGAAGGTATTTCCAGCTGCGAGTACGATTAAATACCCAGTTTTAGTTGCGCTATTTGAAGAAGTTGACGCTGGTCGAGTTAATCTCAACGAAACTTTAGTTATGCGTCGTGACTTAGTAGCTGGTGGGTCTGGAACGTTGCAAGAAAAGCCAGTTGGTAGTCGTTTGAGTGTTTTGGAAACAGCGAAAATGATGATTTCCATCAGCGACAATACTGCAACTAACATGATTATTGACCGTTTGGGTGGAAAAGCCAAACTCAATCAAAGATTTCGTGCTTGGGGATTGCAAAGCACGGTGATTCGTAATATGTTAGGTGATTTTAAAGGTACTAATACGACTAGTGCGAAAGATTTAGTACGTTTGTCTGCTTTAATTGAAAATCATAAGCTGATTTCAGATGCAAGCCATCTGCAAGTGTTAGATATTATGCGTCATTGCCATAACAATAAATTATTGGCAGCAGGTGTTGGTAAAGGGGGATTAATTGCTCATAAAACTGGAGATATTGGGTTTTTAGTTGGAGATGCGGGTATTGTGGAAATGCCTTCGGGGCGCCATTACCTTGCTGGTTTTTTCGTGCGTAGACCTCACGATGATGAGCGCGGTCGAGAATTTGTACGTCGAGTTTCACGTATGGTGTATGAATACCTTGACCAACCTGTAATTACACGGAAGTAGGGTGCGTAACGCCATAACAATCGCAAAATAGAACTAATGAACTAGTAGTGTTACGCACCTGAAGAGTTAGGAGTTTTTATACGTGGGTGTCTGGGACGGCAAGGACTACCCACACAAACTTGTCCAGGGGGCATGTTCGCAAAAACACTGCTACGGGCGCCAATAACTGCATTTGCACCAATATCTACGCCAGGTGCAATAAAGCAGTCGGCTGCAACCCAGGCGCAGTTGTTAATAGTAATAGGGGCAGTTTTTAGTCCGAATGCTGGGTCTTTCATGTCGTGACTGCCTGTACATAAATAACTCTTTTGCGAGATGACGCAGTGATTACCGATATTAATTTGGTCTAAGCTGTAAAAAACTACGTCGTCGCCAACCCAGCTATAATCGCCGATTGTAACTTTCCAAGGATATGTAAAGCGTGCTGTTGGTCGAATTAGAACTTTTTTACCAATGCGGGCGCCGAATAATCGCAGTATTGAACAACGCAAGCTATTTAATGGGTGAGGAGTTAGGGGAAATGTAATAGCTTGTACAAACCACCATAATAATATGTACCAGTTTGGCCGCCCTCGGTCGAACCAAGATTGGTCATATTTACTTAAGTCCATGGATGGTTCTGTTACATCTACGCTTAGGTTTCTTATTTCGCTAATCATTATACGGCTGTTTGTTCTGCTTCTTGTTTAGGTTGAAATTTTGGGGTTGCTTTTGCTGTCTTTTTTGCGGTGTTCAACTGACCGTTACAGTTGCTTAGTTCGTAGAGTTTGACACCAATTTGGTATTCGTATTGACTTAGTAAGCGCCCGTATATGTAACCTGCTTTGCCGTCGAGAAAACCACGTTGAATAATATAGAACAAAATAAAGCGTAGTAAGGGTTTGAATGGTAGTCTTACCCAGATTTTTTTTAAGAAACGTTTACGTTGAACTGCATCACCAAACAAATTGGCGCTAATAGTACCGTCTTTATCTTGACCTGTGAGAATATTGTAGTAAACGCGCGCTTCCCAGTTTGAGTAACGGTTATGTCTTTCTAACCAATGGAACAAGTCACGAAAATCTTCATGAAGCATGTCATATTTAAGGTATCCTATTTTACCTGGTAGAATGACATGTTCGTGAACTTCGTTATCGCCTGTGTTGCGGATTTCTTCGGTGCCTAGGTTTTCATAGCGTCCGAGTTTATGCTTAAATAAACGCAGGTTCCAGTCGGGGTATTTACCACCGTGCCGAATCCATTTACCTAGGAAGAATACGCGACGGTTGAGATAGTAACCATCACATCCAGAATTTTGTTCGGTATTTTGGATGGATGCAGCAATTTCGTCCCAAAGTTCTGGGGTGATGCGTTCATCGCAATCTACTATTAATATCCACTCGTTGCGGAATGGTAAATTATCTAAAGACCAATTTTTCTTTTTAGGCCAGCGTCCGTTGAAGTGGAATTGGACGACGTTGGCGCCGTAACTTTTAGCTATTTCCGCACTTCTATCTGTGCTTTGCGAATCGACTAGAAATATTTCATCCGCGCGTTGTAAGCTGGCGAGACAAGCGGGTAAATTTGCTTCCTCGTTTTTAGCCGGGATAATGACGGAAACAGGTACTTTATTAGACATAATATCTATTTTATTGACGAATTTTGATTAATTGGAGTAATTAACTAATTTTTTTTTGATAGAAGACCTTGATAAGACCTTGGAGGGCTGCGTTTAAATAACCAATCTGACCGTAGGCGTATACAAGCTTATCGAAGCGTTCGGCTGGGTCGGATATATATTGCACTGATTTATATAAGCCACGTATAAATCGCTCGCTGCCACGTTGTAACTGTCCAATGCCTGCCTTGCCTGCTAACTGTTCACGATAACACTCGCTAATGCCTTGCCACCAACCACGATTAAAAAACCAACTGCGCTGGAGACGTTCGGTTTGTACGTTGTGTGCTGCTAGTGCATCGGGAAGATATGCTACTTGCCAACCTTTTTCAATTGCAAGTTCGGTCATCTGTAGTTCTTCGTTTGACAATAATTTTTTGCCGATACGACCAAGATTTGTGTCAAAACCTCCTATTTCCTCCAAGAAACTGCGACGAATGGCATAATTTAATCCTCTTGGAGTTAAACCAGGATTATCTATATATATAGTTTTATCACCTAAATCGTATGCGCCTAAGTTAGCCGCTAAACCAGGAGATAACCAATTTGGCACCTCCTGTCCTTGCGGATAAATGAGCGTAACTTTGCCGCCTGCTATGGCTAATTTTTGATTAGTTTCAAAGGCGGTGTACAAAGTTTCTAACCATGAAACACTAGCCTCAGCATCATCATCTAAGTATGCTAGGATACTGCCGCTTGATTGTGAGGCACCTGTGTTACGTGCAACTGATAAACCAAGGATTGGTTCAAATACGTAACGCAGGCGTTTATCATCAAGTCGCTGTTCAACGCATTGCCGAGTACTGTCGGTTGACCCATTATCTACGACCACGACTTCAAAACCAATGGCTGTTTGTTGTGCCAGTAGGCTATCAATCGCGGCGCCCAAGTAGGTGTCTCGGTTGTGAGTACAGATGATGGCTGAGATAAGCGTTTCAGACATAAGAGATGTAATGTTAATGTCACCAGCCAATGAACGAAATAAGAATGCGATACACATCCCCACATGTCGTCTCGCTATTTGTGCTGATGATGCTAATCTATACCAAAATTCTGAAGCTTACCAACCGAGTTTTTTCGGAAAAAATTCAAATTCTTTATTTATATGCTTAGATTCTACTGAGACTGTAGATGTCCATGTAATATTACAAGGGTTTCTGACAATTGAGAGAGACGATTTTCTAAATACTGTTTGCGTTCTAAAAGGTGACGTAGTTTTTGGTAGCGCGCGATAGCCATGCTCACACTGGCGACTTGTTCGGGTGGGCAGTTGCGACTCCATACTTTACCCGCAGCATCTAACCCACATAAACGGTATCCGGTGCGTGTTGATGCTTTTGACTTTGTGCCTGATGTGTGTGTAGCGCAAATTTCTTCAACATAGTCCATTAAACGGTCTACTTCGGCGTGACGTAGTGCTGCGGTTCCAATTGTCGCTTCAGTCGGTTGTACTGACTGTGACTCTAACCAGCCGTTGACAATGGGACCTTCGATATATACATCTTGGATTTGACGCACGATTGTTTTTAACTCTATTTCCCAACCAGTTACTATTTGCTGAATTTCTGAAATTAGATTATTCGCTAGTGCAGGATTGGCGCCGTTACGATGACTGGTAAAGGTTGGAGTTTTGAATTTTGGTAAGTCAGGCGCCTTGAACTCATTGTCTTGTAATGAAAAAGTTTGTACTGGCTCGTGTGTATTTAGAATATCTGTATGTATATTTGGTGTATTTTCAGTAATTTCACGCTTTTGTTGTTCTGATGGTTGTGTTTCAGAGTACCTGGCGCCAGTGTTTATTTCAAAAGATAGCGCAGGTAATGTTGATGCCGAAGCTTGAGATTGTCCAGTGCTTGGCGGAACTAGGTTGTGTAAAGTTGTCTCAATACGTTTTACGCCTGCTTTCATAAGAATTTCCTGTGTTGATAAAATATCGCGCGGGAGTAGAATTACTAGTACAAAATCACCATCAACTTGAGTGGAACACACATAGAACGTAATCCATATAAACACCGTATTGGAGAATTACCCAGTTTCCACTGCAAATAACCCTGATAAAGCTTTAACCTATGTAGATTTATTTTATAAACGAAAATACGGATGGTCATTTTTTCTATTAAAAATTATTTTGGCGCCAAAATACTATCCGTACAAAAAATATTTTCAAATTTTTTAGTAAAATATTTTAGTAAAACATTTTAAGTTTTGAGTTGATTTTAACTTATATAGTCAAATATACTAGGAATGTAATTTTGAGTAAAGTTATATTAGTTACTGGTCCAGCACGTTCAGGAAAAAGCGAATGGGCTGAGAAGCTTGCTTGCAAATTCAGCAACGTTATATATGTAGCGACGGCAAATCGGGATGCTAATGACCAAGAGTGGCTTGAGCGGATTCAAAAACACGTAAGTAGGCGCCCTCAAAACTGGGTAACTTTAGAAGTGCCGATTGCTTTGTCACGTGCGCTAGGTGATGTAAAGCCACGAACATGTATTTTAGTAGATTCGCTGGGAACCTGGGTCGCAAATTTACTTGAACAGGAAGATTTGGAGTGGGATGATATTGTGCAGGAACTTTTAAGTACTGTGGAGCTAGTTGCTGCTGATATAATTTTTGTCGCTGAAGAAACAGGGTGGGGAGTAGTACCTGCGTATCCAATAGGTAGGAAGTTTCGCGACCGTTTGGGTAATTTAGTGCGGCGCCTGGGTAAAATTTCTGAGACAGTTTATTTGGTGACGGGTGGATATGCTCTTGATCTCACCAAATTAGGAATGAGAATTGAGTGCTGAGTGCTGAGTGCTGAGTGCTGAGTGCTGAGTGCTGAGTGCTGAGTGCTGAGTGCTGAGTTAGGAGTGGGTTCTGACTAAAGTTTGGTGTATAATCTTAAGCCTTTATTTATGATTATGGATATTGTGTCTGATACTTAAAATTTATAATGGAGTGATGGCAACAACAGCAGAAGTTAAAAAATATCTAGCTTACTGGTTTCAGCTGGGTAAAGGTATTGTTATTGATAACGGAACGGCAACCTTGCTGCCCCGACAGATTTTTGCGGGAAATGGGTATAGTCTAGAGTTTGAAGAGTGTTGGCAGAAGGTTGTTGAGATGGCGACCAATTGTCACCTTGAGGGTACGCACGAAACAATTGCTGAACTTCTACGACCTGAATGGGATATTGAATCTTGCGCGCGCTGCAATATGCCAGTTCCAATGAGACATATCGGAATGCCAGCAATTGCTTGTCCTTGTTTTGATTTAGCAACTTGGCCTAACAGCGAAATACCAGCGCCACGAGGTCCTGTTAATAGTCAGGAGAAGCTTTTGAGTATTCGTAATCGATTGACGAAGAATTAGCATAGATGATTTAAAGTGTTATCACTCATAAATGGAAGGCAGAGGACTATATATATAAGTCCTCTGCCTTTTTTCGTGCTATTCCTAATTAGGAGAGGCAAAATCAGTATATTTACTCAAGACAAATTAAAAACTTGTTTATAATAGCCTAGTATTATTTCTAGAAATTTCATATTGGTTTAAAATACTAACGAATATTTTTATACAAATCTTACATAATAATACGGTTACGATATTAATATAGTTATATCAGCACATCTACCAGCTAGGTTTATTACCTAGTAGGTAATGCAGCAATGTATGTATTCATAGCCAGCAAGGTTTTCAGCCATGACATGTAAAACTGTAAAGATTGCGCGTAGTTTAATTTAGTATTAAAATACACATCAAACTTTATGCCGTTATTCGCGATTTACAGACTGCCTTATACATGAGGCAGTTATTTGAGTTTGACTACTGTAATTTATCTAACAATTAGTTGGGACAATCGAATGTCAAAATATTTAGGGTTAATAAAACATTTTTTACTTTTAGCAACTCCTGCAATTGCAACGCTAATAAATCATGTACCTGCCCAAGCTGCAACTTTGGCATCTTCAGAAGCAAAGTTTCAACTACAGAATTTCAGTATTAACCCAGTAGGTATTTCCACTAGCGCAGACACTATTACAGAAGCGATTAGTCCAAGTGGTATTGGTGGCGCCACGGCTAATGCTGATGCGGAGGCAAAGTTTACGAAATCTGATAATCCTGAAAAGACATTTGCGAATAACACTTCTTTTAGCAAAGCGACTGGTGAGCGCGCGGATGATGTTGCTTATGCTGAAAGTATTGCTGGAGTAATTGGATATAATTTTTTAGTTCCTGAAGGTGGCACACTTTCTTTTGACTATAATGGTTTTTTACATCTGTTGACTTCAATTGATAATCCTGTAGAAGAGAGTGCTGTCTCTAAAGGTTTAGTTTCGTTGATGTTATATAACGATAAAGATGGTAGTCTTTTAGACTCATTTTCTTTAGAGGGTAGAATTGCAACTCCAGATAATGGAGACTTTATCACTTACAAAAATGCTGGAAACTTTTCGTTAGCAAATGCGATAACAAAAAACTCTTTTGGTAGCGATAAAGAATTTGCTCAAACTGATGTTAGCGGACGCTATTCACGAGTGTTTGATTCTGAGACAAGTTTAACTTTGGTTGAGTTCAAATCGAATCGCGCAGCTGTTGGAGTTCCAGAAAATACCAATCATATTGGTTTAGCTATTGCTGGAGGAGTGATAATTATAGTAGCGAAATTCAAGCGTAAATCGACGCTAAAGGATTTGTAATGATTGCAACTTGTGGAGATGTGATATATCAACAGAAAAGACGCGATATATTCCCTGCGGGACACTACGTGAACGCGTCTCTACATTTATGTGATTCACACAATTTTTTATAAATTAAAATATTTGTGTAAAAAGATTTAATCCATTTTTGAACTAGTGCTAACGCTTACAGACTTTGAGCTAACTGCACCATTTTGATCAACGTGAATTGTAACTGATTGGCTGACTTGACTATCATTTGTATCAGATGTACTGACTATACTTTTCGCTTCTGCAATTACTTTGCCATCTAATGAAATGAAACGTTTAGTTATAACTCGTTGTTGTGTCATAGTTTTGACCTTCTACGAAATAATTAAAAAGCTATTGATTTGAGCAGGTTGTTATATGCTCTTATCAATAGCCGTAAAAACTAAGCTAATGTAAAGTTAGCCAGCAAGTGATACTTTTGCACTTGCTTGCGTACTTACATATTGCTCTCCATCAGAAACGACAGCAGCAATGGAGGCACCAACGGCAGCAGCAACGGAGGCACCAACGGAGGCATTTATAATGCCTTTTTTCTTATCAACAGTGTAGCCCGACTCAGAAGTTACGCCAACAGCGGTGTCATAGCTAGAAGACCAGGCGGCTTTTCCAGTTCCAGAATAAACTGTATTTGTGCGTCCGCCACCACAAACTTGACTAGCGTTAGCGGTTTCCACTACACAAAAACTAAGGTCATCAATTGTGATTCGATGCATGTGTTTGTCCCTTGATAAGACATAATTATCGCCAAAGATATTAAATACCTTCAGCGATTTTTAGCAATTTTGAAAAGTGTTAAAACTTCTTCTAAAACCTTAAATTCAGGTTTGCAGCAAGCTTGGTTACTTAGAAGTTCTAAACAATTATAGAGAAATTCCGCTGCTTAGTTAGAGCTAGAGCTAGAAGAACTGCTAGAGGAAGCATAAGCATAACCTACAGTATTGGTGGCAGTGGTAGTTTCAGTATAGGTAGTAGCAACTTTTATGCCTTTTGCATATGCATCTGCATATGCATCAGCTATAGCAATGGGGATAAACTTATCAGACTTTCTACCACCGCCACCTTGGATGTTTTGAGCTTGGCTAGCAACTTCGATGTGAGACAAATCTTTGATAATCATGATGGGTTCTCCTGAGATTGAATAACAATATTTATCTGAGAATTACAGGTGTGCCGAAGTCTATTTTTGTTTCAGTCACATTTTTAATGTATCACTATAAATCTTTAGGTGCAAGTATATTTATATAGTTTTTTCCTATTATTGACGTACACAATTGCAATAATATTTATCGTCCTTCTTATTCCTATTATTTTGTAAATTATTAACATGAGATAAATCAGTAAATATCACATAATTTCCATTTAAATATCTACAAATGGGTTCATGACAATACTATTAAAATAGTAGATTTATAAAATTTAGTTTGATGTTTCTACTAAATTATTATAAGTTTGGTTTTGTTCATGCTCAGTTGTAATTAGTAAGTTATTGACTTGAGAAGACAGCCAGTTTTGAAAAAGCATCTGTTGAATTTCAATTTGGCGATTTGCATCTAATTTGGGTGAAATGATTTCTTCGACCCAGATTAAATGAATTCCTTGAGGTGTTGATATAGGTTTAAGAATTTGTTGTGGATGAGCGGCAAAAATAGCGGCGCCTATTTCGGGACGAAAATCTCGGCGATAGCAGATACCACGATAACCTCCTGTACGTTGCAATTCTTGGTCAGGAATATATTTTTTGGCGACTTCAAAGAAAGTGGTTTCGTTTTCTTGGACTGCGTAAAAGACTTCTAACGCCAAATCTTTATCATCAAGAATGACTTCGTAGATAACAGCACTTTCATAATCGTATTGATTTTGATAGAAGAAAGCTTCTACTTTATCAGCAAATAGATGTTTGGCTAGTTTAGAAGCCAAGATTTGCTGCTCAAGAATTTCCTCGAAATCTTCGGTGCCAAGATAATGCTTTTTTAACCATGCGAAGGTGTCGCTGGCTTTGACTAAATTGTTCTTTAGACGAAATTGATTGCTTGCTTCCTGAATTTCCTCTGCTGTAACAACAATATCAGCAGAAAAAGCAGTTTGAACAATGATGTTTTGCGATGCTATTGCATTCAGTGCATTACGTAGTTGGTAGGAAAGTTTTAGGTGACGCATGATATCGGCGCCAGAGATATACAGTTCTTGCTTCATATTCAATAATCCAAAATCTATTCATGTCCGAAGGAAAATCCAAAATCCTTAAACTTCTAAGCCGTTTTTTTGTAGCTTTTTGAAGGGGTCAAGAACGAAATCAATTACACGACGCTGACGGATAATGATTTCCGCAGTTGCGGTTTGACCGGGTGTAATCTCAATCTTTTTGTCACCAGATTGGATATAAGGTTTATCTAAAGCAATTCGCAGTTCATAATTTACGAGGTTGCCTTGAGGTGTTTGCTCAATCTTGGAATTTGGCGATATCCATGTAACCTTTCCTGTGGCTATACCATAATCTTGAAATGGGTAAGCATCAAATTTGAGTTTGACTTGATTGCCAACTTTCAAAAATCCACTTTGACTGTTAGGAATTTTGGCTTTGAGTATAAAGCCTGCGTTTTTAGGAGCAATTTCCACTACCATTTGTCCCGGTTGCACGACTGCACCAGGTTTAGAAACAGGTAAAGCAAAAATTGTGCCGTCAATTGGCGCCCGTACTACTCGCTGTTGCATTTGCAGCCTCAAACCTGTAATGCGGCTAATAATTTGCCCTATTTGTGATTGGTTTTGTGTTATTTGGGTTTGCAGGTCTTTTAACTGTTGTTGGTTTTTGAGAATTGCCAGTTTTCCGTTCTGCAACAAGCTCTGATGACTATTTTGTTCTTCTTGTAGTCGGAGTTTTGCTTGTTCGATATCAGATTCTAACTGGCTGGTAGTCGTTTGATAACGGCTCTTTTCTTCAGCTAATCGTGATTCTGCTTGCTTGATGTCAGATTGCGCTTTTAGATGTAGACGCTGGCTTTCTTGTTCTTCTTTGCGGAGTTGGTCGATTTGCATGGTCGATACTGCTCCCGAAGCGACGAGTTGATTAAAGCGTTTGACTTGCTTGGTGTCTATCTCTAACCGACTCTGAGCCGATTTTTCATCATTACGAGCAGTATTAATTTGCTGCTGTACCTGATTGACTATTGCCTGTTTCTCTACTTTTTGTAAGTTATAGGTATTTTGTTTAGTTAACAAGTCCCGCTTTGCTTGGTTTATTTGCGAGATTTTTTCTAATGATTGGAATTGGTTTTGCTGGTGAAGGACATCTGTTGCCAACTGCATTTGTTTTGCGAGTATACTAAGTTGCGATTTTTGATTTTGTAGTCCGGCGAGCTTGGCTTCTGTTTCTTTGAGTTCGGCATTTAGAATATTTGAATCAAGTTCCAATAAAAGTTGTCCAGTTCTAACGGTATCACCTTCTTTTACTTTTACGGCTTTGACGCTGCCTCCAACTTCAGCGTCTAGCTTTTGCGTTGCTCCTTTGGGTTCAATGCGTCCTCTCGCGCTACCTATTTCGTCAACTTTGGCAAGCATTGACCAAGGTATAACTAGTGCGCTGAAGCCAATTAGAAAGTAAAGTACAGAACGACTCCATACTCTCGGTAGTGCATCGAGTAGTTCTTCTGTTGCGTAGAATAAATCATTTTCGGTGTCGGTTTGGGTTTCATTGGGTTCTGCGACTGGTGATAATTGGGAATTTTGATAGTTATCTCGTTCCTGAAAAGTAGCAGGTAATGGATTGCGAGATGGATTCGGCATGGCGGTGATTAACTAGCTTGTGCGAATTGTTGTTGGCTGAGGTAGTAGTAATGACCTTTTTTATTGATTAGTTCCTCATGAGTTCCGCTTTCGACTAAAACACCCCGGTCTAAAACTATAATCATGTCGGCATTACGAATTGTGGAGAGACGATGGGCAATTATTAAACTGCTACGTCCAGCTAGGATGGTTTTGAGGTTGTTTTGAATTATTCGCTCCGATTCAGAGTCTAGGTGGCTCGTAGCTTCATCGAAAATTATTAGACGCGGATTACCAATTAATGCGCGCGCTATGGTCAAACGTTGGCGCTGTCCTCCAGAGAGCAAGCCACCACCTTCGCCGATTTGGGTTTCATAACCCATTGGAAGTTGCTGTATAAATTCGTCGGCGCCGGCGAGTTTTGCGGCTGCGATAATGTCTTCAAGAGTTGCTTCTGGATGTGCGACACTAATGTTTTCGCGGATTGTGCCACCAAATAAAAAACTATCTTGGTCAACTACACCAATTTGTTGCCGAAGCGCGCGGAGTGAGAGACCAGTAATGTCACGCCCATCAATTAGTACTTTTCCTTCTGTAGGTGGGTATAAACCTAGAATTAATTTGGAGAGAGTAGTCTTTCCTGAGCCGCTTCTACCAACGACAGCAACTGTCTGTTCAGGTTTAATATCGAAGCTAACATTTTCTAGAACATTTACTTCGCTTTCGGGATGATAACGGAAAGTGACACACTCGAATCGAATGCCACCGCGTAAGTTAGGAAGCGTTAGACGAGGTGATTTTTCTAAATCTTCCTCCGGTTGGGCTTGGAGAACGTCATTGAGTCTTTCAACCGAAATAAAGATTTCTTGTAGCTGATTCCAAACTACTGATAATCGCTGGAAAGGACGTATAACATTGCCAAAGAGCATATTGAAAGCTATTAGCTGACCGATGGAAAGTTGATTTTGAATTACCAAGATGGCGCCGAACCATAATAAACCGACTTGTGCAATTGTTTCAATGCTGGCACTTATAGCTTGCAAGCGGATACCGATAATTTGCGCCGAAAAGTTTTTCTTAACAAATTTATTTAATAACTCTTCCCAACGCCAGCGCACTGTTTGCTCAATAGCCATCGAGCGCACCGAACGTATACCAGTTAATGATTCAATTAAATAGCTGTTCTCCTCTACTCCGGTATTAAATATTTCTCTTGATACTCGTTGCAGCAAGCTAGTTGTGGCAAAAGCTAGTATAAAAAATGGGGGCACAATCAAGAGCGCGAACATTGCCATCTGCGCATTATACCAAAACATCATTCCTGCATACACTACAACTGTAAGTAAATCGAGAATGATTGATAACGCTTCACCCGTCAAGAAACGATTTATTTTCTCGTTCTCTTGAACGCGCGATACAATATCACCAACAAAGCGCGACTCAAAGAATGATAAGGGTAAACGGAAGGTATGCTTAACAAATCCAACTAGTAATGCTACTGATACTCTATTAGCTGTATGTGCTAATAAATACTGTCTAATACTGTTAATAAAAATGGTGGCAAATCCAAATAGGAACAACCCGGCAACTATGGCATTGAGGGTAATAGTACTACCTTGGGTAATTACACGGTCGAGTAAAAGTTGAGTGAAAACAGGTGTAATTAGCCCAAACACTTGAATCAAAACGGAAGCTGCAAATACTTCCAACAACACTTTTGAGTGGGGTTTCACCAAATCAGAAAACTGCCATAACTCTGTCTTTGAATCTTCGGTTTTTTTGAGTTCTGCTGTAGGTTGCAGCAGTAACCCGTAACCAGTCCATCCACTATTAAATTCTTTATGTGTAATACTGCGCTGTCCAATGGCAGGGTCGGCGATTATTACACGGTTTTTGGTAATTTTGTAAACGACAACAAAATGTTTGCCTTCCCAATGGGCAATTGCTGGTAGTGTTTGTTCGGCAAATTTATCTAGACTCGCTTTTACAGGTCGGGTTGTAAAACCAAGGTTTTCACCTACCATCGCTAGCGCATGTAAAGAAGCACCACTACGGTTGACATCCGCCATTTCCCGTAAACGATTTAAACTAAAATTCTTACCCCAGTAACGAGCAATCATTGCTATACAAGCTGCTCCACAGTCAGAAGAACTTTGCTGTGCCAAAAATGGATAATGAGCAGTTAGCTTTCCCCACCAATGTCCTGCTTTGACTTTGGGACTAGGAAAGTAGGGACGCTGTTTTTTTGGCTGCGGTGAGGAGTCGCGCGCCTTAAAGGGTATTACTTTGCCTGTATCACCAAGTTTCTCGATTTTCGGTTTCGTTAACGCGCGCGTCTTCGTTGTTTGGTGAGATTGTATGTCTAAGAGAGTTCCTAGATGTGACCAATATTGAATTGCTTGTTTTAAGTGCGATTTTTTCAATACGTAAACAACTGCTTTTTGAGTCACATACCAATCGAATTTAGATTTTACGGCAGTCAGGTCTCCAGCAGTTAGTTTTGCGTCATTTGCACTTTGCAGTTCACCGCTTTGAATCAGCCATATCTGCCCCGGAGTTAATAGATCCGAAGCTAGTAGACCAACATTGAACTCATGCCGTTGTGATAGCGAAAATGCCTTTAACATTCCTGGCATTGATGCCGAATCGTAGGATGAATTACTGCAATATGAAAGCGCAAAATCTAATAGTTCAGCGCGCGAGACAATGCGTTCGTAAATCTTGGGATACGTATCCATCAAATCTTGCACTACTCTTGCGTTCAGAAAAGCAAGCTGCAAATCATCTGAAGACCTGGCGCTGTAATCATGGAACGAAGGAGCGTTAAACAGCGTTGCCTCACCAAAAGTTGCATATGAATGAAGCGTAACTATCAAGTTGTCTGCTGCATCCAATATGCGTACTTTACCCACAAGCACGATATAAATACCACTACTAGTAGTAAACTTTTGCCAAAATAGCTTTGCTGGCGGCGGTTTGATAATTTCTACTGCGCTTAAACAAGCTTCTAATTCTTTTGCACAGAGCTGCTCGCCAAAAATACTGATGATGACTTGACTAAGTTCTTGCTCCGAAAATATCGAAGACACCTTTTACCTCCATAGTTCAAATGTATATATCTAATGCGAGTAACCAACAACCTGCTAACTACGGCACCGTAATTTTCAAGGCTACTGATACAAGCAAATAAAACCTATACAAGTCGGTAAATCACTAGACATTTGTGTACTAAGGCAAATACAAGTCTTCTATAAAAAGACTTAAACACCAATATAACGCTACGTAACTATAAGTACCGAAGTAAGTGCCTAAGCGCATCAAAGCTTTGCCGCGCAAAACTTGATTCTGAGTCAAATAAAGTGCCATAATCAACAGAGTTATTTTAATGTTGACAGCATTAACAAGGCTTTACTACGGCTAGCTGCTTTCGACCTCTGGCAAGTTTGAAAGCAGTGTAAACACTTACCTTGTGAAGCTAACTTTAAAGACGACGTGATAAGTAGCTAAACTTGGGTATTTCCCCTGGAAATTCGAGCTGCTGGGGGAAAATATCCGGTTTGTTATTGACCTCAGTTTAATTTAATAAGCTCCAAAATGTTTTAATTTCTTACTACATTTTTAACTTAGCTTTAGAATCAGACACAAAACCTTACAATTACAGGCAAAATAATGAGCTTCTGAAATCTACTGCTATCGAACTAGGTACAGATCAAAGCAGTGCTATGTTTTTCATAAATTTAGTTTCCCCAAGTCTATAAACTATATGAGCTACACACTTTTTCATTAAATGTCCAATATAGAAACTATTTGCCTATAACACCAATTAGCTATATAGCTGTATGAGTGTTTACAATAGTTGGTACTACTTGGAATGAACTACGATAAGGAACAGCACAAACATAATTTGTTTCTTTAAAAATACTTACAGAAAACTATAGTAATTTAAACGGTTTATAATAATCTTTATCGTGACTTTACATGAACTTCACATAAATTTTACACCGATTTGCCATTAAAACACGGAAATTGCTTATATTGAACAGAATATATGATACATGCGTTATACCAGTAGCAATTCTTCTAGCTGTGGTTGCCTATATAATTTACGGCGTTGCTGATTTGATGTATGAAAACTATTTTGTTTTGTATCGAAACCGTAGCCCTAGTTATAGAAAATTGTATTGCGGGTAAAGTCATTTTGTACTACAACATGTATATTTTGTTGCTGTCAGGCAAAATGGAACGAAACCGGGGATATGCGAGAGACTGTGCTAAAAAATCTTAATTTATCTTCATATTCCCGGTTTCTTGAAAGTTTTATCAGTTAGGGTCGATCAGTCGCCTTGATCCTAACAGTCTCTATCGCATAGTTATCTCCTCCTCGATAACGAGTTTTAACGTTCGCTCGATCAAAGCCTTCAAGAGCATAATCGGTATCAGCTGTAGGGTCTTCACCAATTGCAAGAGCTAATCCTGTACCGGTTACCTTAGAAACACCGTTTTTCTTAGTCGTTGAATCAATGTTTACATCAGTGAGAGTAAGAGAATTGTTTCCCCCAGCTGTTGCATTAGCTGCTATGAATATATCAGCACCACCAAAAATTAAGTCGTTTTCTTGAGTATTCTCTAAATAGGACAAATCATTAATTAGCATCATGAGCCTCTTTTATGAATTAACTAAAGTTTAAGCATTGACAAAGTAGACAATTTCGAGATGCACTGCAAGATGTGGTAGAAATTAAAGCCTTAGCTATTGCACCCGTGATTATGCTCTCTTAATACAGCTTGTGCAACTCTATAAATTGTATAGTAGTCGCCGCTACGATTTATTAATAAAACAATATCATTAATAATATTAGTTTGTAAAGTCATAACATTTTTATAAGATGTTGAATATTATTTTTCAATTGTGATTGGTTAGTTTAAATTGAAAATTTAGACCTCAACTGAAACTAGCTACGTGTAGGTCTAAATCAAGTTATGTTCATTAAGTCAAAACTCGTTATTAATTCTTATCTGGGTCT
>NZ_JBXXZH010000124.1:0-26513 GCF_059640475.1 Calothrix sp. CBUCES-K 9914 | reverse complement strand
GACAAGATTTAAGATTAAGTTATGTAACTTGGCAGGAGAACGCAAACCCTTTTGTCGTGGTTGAGCTATTATCTCCAGGTACAGAAGATGAAGATTTAGGAGAAAAAGAACAAAAAGAAAATAAACCTCCAACAAAGTGGAAAGTATACGAAGAGATTTTACGAGTCCCTTACTATATAGTGTTTAGTCGCTACACTAACGAAATTCAACCGTATCATCTTGTTGGTGGTCGTTATGAAGCAATGGATTTTAGCAACGGACGCTTATTAATGCCAGAATTAGGTTTAAGTTTGGGGTTATGGCAAGGAACATTTCTAGGTATTGATCAGTTATGGTTACGATGGTTTACTCTTGAAGGAGAATTTATTCTTTTTGCTGAAGAGGAAGCACTGTTAGCTAAACAAGAAGCTGAGTTAGCTAAACAAGAAACTGCCAAAGCTAAACAAGAAACTGCCAAAGCTAAACAAGAAACTGCCGAAGCTAAACGAAAAGCTGAGTTAGCTGAACAAAAAGCTGAGTTAGCTGAACAAAAAGCGGCAAGACTCGCAGAACAATTGCGTCAGCTAGGCATAAATACTGATGATATTAAATGATTTTATATACTTTGACCAGTGAGGCAGCTGTCCCCAGCCGCTCCACAAGATATAAGATAGATGTTTATATGTGTAAGATATTAATGTTTAAGAGAACTGTATTTGTAACAGTAAACGTTCTTCTTTAATTGGTGGTATTGCTCTGTGGTAACAGTAAGGGTCTTGAATAAAACCTAAGCCTTCTTCTCCTTCTATCAGTATTTCATTTCTTTGTCCGTAATATTTGATTAAATAATCTTTAGGCTGTATTGCATAATTAAATAGCATCCTGAAGTTTTTATGGTTGTGAGAACCTTTTATCATTGCATGGGCGCCAGAATATCTATCTGTATCTGACAAATAAAAGTTCGCATAAACCGAGTTAAATTCTCCAATATCATAGTGATAGAGATTTCCTTGATTTAACTTCATTCTAACTTCATCTGGTAATTCTAAAACGAAACTCCATCTTAAAAGCGCGCGAATCTTTTTTGGAGAGTAACCTAGATATTTTTCGATAATTATCCTCAAAACAGGGTCGTTGATAATTTGTTGAATAGCACTACATTTTAATGGTTCAATAGCAATACCTTGTACTATTGCTCGTCCATCCGCTAGAGAGCCATTTTTAACATCGCTATAATAAAAATGAGTTTTTCCATTTTCTTGCGCTAACAAAGTATTTTTAGAAAATGTTTGAATTTCGGTGACAATTTCTTTTGGTAGCTTTAACCCGATAAAAACTGCTTCTTTCTTTAACGATTTTAATGCAAAATCTATGTGTATATCCTTGAAAAAAGTCTCATTTTCATAATTAAAATTTTTTGTATACCCCAAAAATGATTGTTTATACTTACTACATACGCTGTATAACCAACGAGCGATTTTAAATCTTCCTAAAATATGAGCAATACTTCTTTTACTCGAAATTATATTGGAAATTGCGGTAATTATACTCGACACCATAAAATACTTACAACGTTAATTATTAGATAAATAGATAGATAGATAAGAAGAAAGAAAAAAAATAAATTGCCTTGGTCTCTATATTGGTAAGAAGCTAATATATACGCACATTTTTTTCAAAGCATGAAAAGTAACTTATGGCTGATAACTTTAATTTGCTGCTTTATACGACGTTATGCATTAATAAATCACCCTATTAATTCTAATGAAAATTGCATAACATATGATAAATTTAAAATAATCTTACATTATCTTTATTTTTGAACGTAAAAAATACGTGCAGACACCCAGCTAAGAGACAAACATTCATCATATTGGCAGAACAAAATCACACTGTCAAGTTCTTGTGCTACGAATTATTGAGTATCAAATATTGTGTAATTTTGAGCAGCATAAATTCTTGATTATAAATGAATTTTATGTGAATAAAAAATATTAAATAAAAGTTTAAAGCTTTCTCTGTAATAATACTGAGCCAAGTTAAATCTAGTCATTCTTAAAATGTAAGCATAGTAACTAGTAAAGTGTCTACCATGTCACAGTCCCCGTTGCAGTGTCAAAACCTCAAAGCACAAGTAGATGATATTTTAGAACTTCTGCACCAAGAGTCTGCTTTACGCGCGTGCGATATTACTCCTGTCCAAACTTCTTTGGGTAAAACAATATCACCAAAGTTTGAAATTGTATTCGCAGGCGCCTTCAGTGCAGGCAAGTCGATGTTAATCAATGCACTGCTTGGACGTGAATTATTATATAGTGCAGAAGGACACGCGACGGGAACAGAATGTAAGATTGAGTACGCAGAACCTGATAGAGAGCGAGTAGTACTGACGTTTTTGAGTGAAGCAGAAGTTCGTGAACAAGCTATTTCAATATGTCAGCAGTTAGGTTTTACCAACGTTACAAATATAAATAAAGCTGAAGTCGTTGAATTATTGCAGCAAGGGTGTAAGACAATTATTGAAAAAGAAGGTGGCGAAACAAAATCAGAGTTAGCCAAACAAGCAAAGGCTCTGATTTTATTACTAGAAGGGTATGTGACAAACAGACAACGAATTAGTACTCTTGATAATGCCACGTATTCGATGGAAGAGTTTAATTTTACTACGCTCAAAGAAGCTGCTGGGTACGCGCGTAGAGGAAGTAACAGCGCAGTATTAAAGCGGATTGAATATTACTGTTATCATCCTTTACTAGAAGACGGTAACGTAATTATAGATACACCAGGCATTGATGCGCCTGTTGATCGGGACTCCGCTTTGGCTTACGCAAAAATTCAGCATCCTGATACGTCAGCAGTGGTATGTGTGTTAAAATCTGCGGCAGCAGGTGAAATGACGAAGGAAGAAACTCAGCTTATAGAAACAATCTCTAATAATCCTGGGATACGCGATAGAGTATTTTATGTTTTTAATCGAATTGATGAAACTTGGTATAATGCCCAGTTGCGGCAACGACTCGAAAGTTTATTGAATGTACAGTTTCGTGAAAGTACGAGGGTTTATAAAACGAGTGGTTTGTTAGGTTTTTACGGTAGCTTGATTAAACAAACAGCAAAGAGTGATAGATACGGTTTAGATACAGTTTTTGCTGAAAGCGTAAAAGGTTTAAATGGAAAAGAAGAGACACCACAGTTTGTTTATGCTTTTAATAATTACTGTGTAAATTCTGGTAAGTTGTCTCCAACTCAGTTTCGGATATCAGTAAACGGATATGAAACACCTAATCAAAACTATACGCGAATTTTAGGTGATTGGGGTGATGAGTTAATCGAACAGTTAATTAAAGATAGTGGAATTGAAGAATTTAGAGGCGCCATAACCCGTTATCTCAACGAAGAAAAGCGTCCACAACTATTCAAAAATCTTGCTGATGATTTAGGAACTGTTTGTATTCAACTCAAAAATCATTATCAAACGGTGCAGCGTGAGTTATATAGTCAACCGAGCGAAATTGAAGCGATGAAAACTCATGAGTTACAGCGTCTCAACCGCGAGTTGCAGGAAATTGGCAATGCACTACGCTCTCATCTTACTCAAGAAGTAAACAGTACAATCAATAATGAGTGTAATGCGTTTGAAACTGATTTTAAACAGCTTCAAGCAAAAATGATTCAACGTTTAGATGAGTTGTTAGAATCATTTTCTGTTGCAGACGCATATCGACGTGCTACCATTAGTCACCCTCGCAATGCAACGGCGCCGTTATTAGCTATTCTAGTAGAAGCTTTTTATTATCTAGCAAATCAACTCGAAGACGTGTTAGTTCAATCTACTTTGGGATTAATTAGCAATTACTTCAAACGCTTAAGCGCGCGTATTAGTACATCAGATTACTACCGCCAATTGTACCGCTTGCTAGGTAACGATAGCGGTATTGAAACCGAACTTAAATTACTTGAGAAAGAAATAACTTTAGCTTTAATTAATGCAGCAAGCGTAGAATGCGACCGTTTTGTACGTGAAAGTCCAAAATTCTATGAAGAAGGCACTTTTTCTATCCAGCACTTTCGCAAAACATTACAGCAAACCTCACTTGGTTACGACAGCGAAAGTATGATAGACGCAGAACCAGAAATTCGACAACTACTAAAATTAGACTTTGAGCCAAAAGTATCCAGCACCATCCGCAAAACCTTCCGTCAAACAATTAATCAAACCCTAAAAAACCAACTTCTACCCCTAGCAGACAAACAAGCTGACGTAATACTACAACAGTATGCAAGCGCGCGGAGCTATTTAGAGAAAACATTAGAACAAGAAGCAACAGAGAAAATTGCTCAAAACCAACGTTTGTTAGAAACATTAGAACAAAAAATCACAGCGTATAATCAAGTCACTTCTAGTATAAATAACTGCTTGCAAGCAATGGGTTTAAATCAGCATTTATTACCATCTATCTATGAGATTCATCGTAATTCTAACGGCGCCAACACCATTGTAGATAATATTCCTTTGACAAACAGTTTGTTAAATTAGCCTACAATTGTGGGGTGGGTGTCCTCACCCCTTCAGAATATTGTGACGGGCAAGGATGCCCATCCCACAAGAAAATTTTGAATGTTGTCATGACCTACACTCCGCCAAAACTACTTACCATTGAAGATTTTTTATCTCAATACCGAGATAACCCCCGCTACGAACTAGCAGATGGAGAACTTATTGACATGGAACCAAATAGCCCTCACGAAACGGTGAGCGCTACACTTGCAACTCAAATAGGCACCCAAATTATTGTAGAAAAGCTTCCCTGCTTTATTCCTCGCACCTGTTTAATTGCTCCATTCGCAGATGCTATTACCGCTTGGCGCCCAGATATTGTAGTTTTGGACGAAACGATTATCTCTTAGTCTCAAAGTTTTTTTAGATAATGTTATTTCTCGTTAAGTGTTATATTATTGGAGTAACAAGATCAATTTTAACTAAAGATACCTGACGCTAAAATAATTTTTTGAGTTACTATGGCAACAAAACAAGAACTTATACAAGAGATAGAATCTACACCAGAGACTATTTTGGCTGAAACCCTGAATTATCTGCGCTACTTAAAAATCAAAGATACTCAAGTACACTCAAATATTAAAACTTTACAAAATTCAACAGGACGTTCATTATTAGAACATTTAAAAACGATAGGGAGATGGGAAGGTGATGATTTAGAAGAATGTCTTGAATCAGTCATTGCAAGCCGTGGACAAGCAAAATTTGATTACGATAATCCCTTTGAATAATGTACTTACTAGATACTAATCATTGTAGCGCTGCAATTTTAGGCAATACTAACGTCTTGAATCGGATTGCTGGACTCGAAAATAGCTTGGTTACAACCTGTGTTATTGTCCAAGGAGAACTAGTAGACATGGCAGAACGTTCTCAACGAAGGGAAAGTAATTTATCTCTTGTTAATAGATTTCTTCAGAGTATATATATTTATAACATCGATGAATCTACGGCTACTATTTACGGTAAATTGAAAGCAGCCTTATTTAATGAATTTGCGCCGAAGGAAAAAAACAAGCGCAGAAAGACTACAATGATTAATTTAGGCTTTGGTGAAAATGATATTTGGATTGCTGCGATTGCTATACATAATAATCTTACACTTGTATCAGCAGATAGTGATTTTGTGCGGATTAAACAGGTAAAGGAATTAACTATTGAATCATGGATTTAAAATAGCATCCAGCTAGGTTTTTTGTAATCAATATAAAATTAAGCCTCCGCTAAAAAGCTCTCAACAGTAATATGGGTAAGGTCGTCAGTGACGAACCTACACGTGCAGTACAAATGATTCATAAAGTTGGCTAATTGTACCGCTGGGAAATTGCTTAAATTTTGATGCCAAAATGTGCGGATACAGACTCTGGGTTTGGATTAGAGTAAAGTTTGGTAATAATAGTTTCGTAAATACCCATTACCCTGAAGTGTTATGCACCTGAGATTTTCTCAAGATATCAAGACATTATTGCAACATTTAGCCGAAAAACCTCTGACTTTGGGTGACATTATCGCAGAAACCTCAGAACGGGGTTTTAGTTTAGTAATTGCATTAATGGTATTACCCTTTTTGTTGCCTATGCCACCAGGGTTAAGCACTCCTCTTGGTCTAGCTTGCTTGTTGATGTCAGTGCAGATGGCTCTGGGTAAGCGTACACCGTGGCTTCCAAAAAAAATTGCCACTATCGAATTCCCTAAGCGTTTTGCTCAAGCACTATTGAAAAATTTACAACGTGTAACTAAAATTTTAGAAAAGATTTCTCGACCGCGTTTTGAGAAAGTTGCCGAAAATAACATAACCTGGCGCCTCAATGGCATATGCTTAACTTGGTTAGCGATATTACTCATGTCACCATATCCTCCTGCAACTAATCCTATTCCCGCTGTCGGAATGTTACTGTTGGCAGTCGCGACGATTGAGTCTGATGGTATATTAATGTGCTTAGGCTATGTAGCCACCGTTATAAACACTTTGTTTTTCGGCTTTGCATTTTACCTTTTGTATGCAGGTGCCACCTATTTACTACCTAATATTTTTCGTTAATCAATGTAAAATCAAAGCCGTCCTGAAATACTAGAAAGTTGACTGGGACGGTTATCTATACGTTCGACATCACATTACTAATCGCTTTTATAAGTTATTCTCGCGCATATTCTTGGATAGATTTTTAGATTAAGCTATCATCTATATTTTCGTAGTCAGATTTTGAATAATATTACTCAGAATAATAAAATCGACTGTTTTAACATAGTAAATAACTCGATATCCACCAAAGGGCACCCTTTTTATTATCACTATATTTTTACCCTTGCTTTATATATTTCATAGTCGAATCCTTTTAAACGGTCGCCGACTATTTCACAATTATTTAATCTATTAATTGAACGATAGGATTTAGCTAAATATTTAAGATTTATCAAGAATATTTCACTCAGTACTACCTGAACAGGTTTATCATCAGTCTGCATCTACTTACACAATCATGTTTTTCGTTTACTAATTTATAATTAAACCGTCTTGAACTCGAATAATGCGTTTTGTTTGAGCGGCAATATCTGGTTCGTGAGTGACAATTACAATTGTAATACCTTGCTCGTTAAGTTCCGAAAGCAAATTCATTACTTCTTGGGATGTTTCTGTGTCTAATGCTCCTGTTGGTTCGTCTGCCAAAACTAATGCTGGTCGGTTTACTAACGCGCGCGCAATAGCTACTCGTTGTTGTTGTCCACCCGAAAGTTGACTCGGACGGTTATTTACACGTTCAGCTAAACCGACTCTTTGCAATGCTTGTAATGCTCGCTGGCGCCGTTGTGTTTTTGATACGTTGGCATAAACCATTGGTAACATAACATTATCAAGGGCAGTAGCGCGCGCCAGCAAGTTAAATTGTTGGAAGACAAAACCAATTCTTTGATTACGTATATAAGCTAATTCGTCATCATCGTAAGTTGTCAGGTTTCTGCCTTCTAATATATAGTGTCCAGATGTAGGACGGTCGAGACACCCAATAATATTCATTAACGTAGATTTTCCTGAACCAGAGGCGCCCATTATTGCTACATATTCTCCTTCATCAATAAAAAGCTCAATTCCCTTAAGGATGGGAACACTCATTTCTCCTAAGTGGTAAGTTTTAGTAATCGATTCCATGTAAATCATAATCTTACGTAGCATAGGCGTCCCGCCTGTGCGATTTGAGGATGGTCAAGCAAGATAATTGGACGGTCAGGCGAGATAATTGGACGGTCAGGCGAGACGCCTAACCTACAAATTCGTATAATTAATCGCTTCTAAGAGCGGTGATAGGGTCTAATTTGGCAGCGTTACGCGCGGGAATTACGCCAGCTACTAAACCAACGGTTAGGGAGAGTCCTAAGCCGGCGATGATTGATAATACAGAAATAACAAAGGGAAACTTGAAAATATTTGAGGCGCCAAAGGCTATTAGAATACCACTGCCAATTCCAATTCCTCCTCCAAGCGTGGAAATTACGATTGCTTCAGTTAAAAATTGATTGAGGATTGCTGAATTTGTGGCGCCTACTGCTTTACGAATTCCAATTTCGCGCGTTCGTTCAACGACGGATACTAACATGATATTGGCAATTCCAATTCCCCCTACAACCAATGATATTCCAGCAATGGCCACAATCATTACTGTAAATAAACCAACTATATTGGTAAAAGTACTAATAATATCGGCTTGGTTGACAATGCGAAAATCATCTTCTTGGGGTGGATAGATATTGTGACGTAAGCGCAAGAGATTGGTAACTTGAAACTGAACTGCGTCTAATTGGTCTCCCGCTTTAATTAAAATTCCACTTACAGAAACTCCTGATAAAGCGTTGTTGCCAACTAACCTTGCTGACATAGTAGTTAAAGGGATAAAAATAACTTCATCTCTATCCATTCCTCCCTGCGAACCTTTTGGCTCTGTTACCCCAATGACTTCAAAAGCTTCACCTCGAATTCTAATTCGTTTTCCTATCGGGTCTGTACGATTAAATAAATTACTTTCGATTGTTGGACCAATGACAGCAACTAATGATGCAGTATCAAGTTCTTCTTGGCTAAAATATCTGCCGCTTTTAATTTTAACATCTCTAACTATTGGGTAATTTAAATCTGTCCCGTAAACTGGTGTTGAGTTATTCTGACCTTCATAAACTACTTGTGCATTTCTTTGTAAGTAAGCAGATACAGCTTGTGCAGACGGCGCCTGTTCAGCAATTGCCGAAGCATCATCCCATGTTAATGTACTACTACTTCCAGTTCCCTGACGAACACTTCCACTTCTTGCGGAACCAGAAAACACCGAAAGAACATCGGGACCTAGTGATTGAATTTGTTGCTCAGTTCCTTTTTGTACACCTTGACCAACAGAAGTAATGGCAATAACCGAGGCTATACCAATAATTACACCTAGCATCGTTAAGCCAGTGCGTAATTTGTTACTCCACAGCGTCTCAACTGCCATTGATACAATCTCTGACACAGAAATTGAGCGGTTACTTTTGTGTTTAAGGTTGTCGTATTTATAATCCTTTTTAGGATGAGACTTGACCATAGGAAATATTTAAAATTTAGTATAAATAACTTACAACGGGGCGCCACGTCTCGAACCGCCACCAGAACCACCACCAGCACCACCAGGTCCACCACCAGCACCCGGGAATACTCCGCCGCGCGGTGTAGATTGAGGCCTTTCCCCTGGTGGAAAGCTTAGTAATATCCTTTCGTTTCCTTTCAACCCAGATTTAACTTCTGTATATCTATTAACTGTTACACCCGTTTCAATACGAGTAAATACTGGTTTATTGTCTTTACCAGCAACATATACACCTGTACTTCTTTGTCGGCGTACAACTGCTGCTGTTGGCACTACAAGAGTATCTTCTAATTGACCAACTTGAAAATCTGCCGTTACATTCATTCCTGAACGCAGTAAATTTTTGTTATCAGAGACAATTGCTGCTTTGACTTGGAAACTAGTAACGTTTTGTTCTACTGTTGCTTGAGCAGCAATTTGAGTAACTTTACCCTCAAAAACTACACCTGGGTGAGCATCTGCTGTTATGAGTACTTTTTGACCAAGTTTAATTTTACTAATATTTACTTCGGCCACATTTGCCACAAGTTCATTTGTTGAAGCAAGAGATACTACTGACGAAGAAGTTGCACTAGATACAGCACTACCTGAAGTTGTTGGTGTTACAAAGGCGCCAGGGTCAGCATACTTTTGCGTGACAACACCATCAAAAGGCGCCTGAAGTACTGTGTCATTAATTTGAGTTTGAATAGTTTGCAACGAACCGCGTGCAGATTGTACTTGAGCGCGCGCTGCTTGTATTTCTTCAAGTCGAGTTCCCGCTTTTAACAATGCTAAAGCTTGCTGCTTCTGTCTAACTTGCGCGCGCACGGTTTCTATATCTTCTGTACGTGAACCAGCTTTTTGTAATGCCAATGCTTGTTGCGCTTCTGCAACTTGACCTTGCGCGCTATCTCTATCTGCACGACTTTGATTTAAAACTTGAAGCGAAATGGCGCCAGAATTATAAAGCTCTTGATTACGACGTAAATTATCTTCAGCTTTAGTTAAACTAGCTTGGGCAGACTGTAAACGCGCTTGTGCTTGACCAATATCTTGAGGTCTGTTACCTGTAATGGCTTTTTGTAAATTTGCCTGAGCTTCATCTAATGCAGCTTGTGCAGAAGCAATATCTTGAGGACGATTTCCTGCGATTAACTTTTGTAGATTAGATTCTTGCTGCGCTAACTGTCCTTTAGCTTGAGTAAGTTGTCCAAGCAAATTGGAATCATCCATACGAGCAATAATTTGTCCCTGTTTAACGGTATCACCTTCTTTTACAAGCAGTACTTTAAGAACACCCGACTGTTTCGGACTAATATTAATCGACCGTTGAGGCTTAATGGTTCCATTGGCCGAAACCTTTATCGGTAAAGTTCTCCTTTCTACAGGTTGAGTTAAAACCTTACTTTTAGCCTCTTGAGCAGGAACAATCACTACTTGACGATAAACCGCATAGCCAATTCCACCTAAAAGCCCTAGAATTACTACCCAAGGCAGCCAGCTAATTTTACGCTTCTTCTTTCTATCTCGTTTGTCTTGTTTTTCTGGTAAAAAACCCGTATTATCTACTGGGTTCGATGTGTCTAATGTCATATAGAACTTTTCCG
The DNA here is from genome assembly GCF_059640475.1 of Calothrix sp. CBUCES-K 9914. Classification (NCBI taxonomy): domain Bacteria; kingdom Bacillati; phylum Cyanobacteriota; class Cyanophyceae; order Nostocales; family Calotrichaceae; genus Calothrix; species Calothrix sp. CBUCES-K 9914. The sequence continues at coordinate 15,777 of NZ_JBXXZH010000124.1, read as the reverse complement.
TATAGAATATATGTAATAAGGGTAACTCAATAGATGTTATGAGAAGTACAGTGGTTGTATTTTTTTATATGTATAGTATTCCCAGATTATTCATTTGGCTGGATAGATTCAGATTATAGGTGCTTCCTGTGCGTTCGGCACCTACCTGTTTTTTATATCTATACTATACGGTAAACTTTGAAGACTGTATGTGTCAAAAGTTTTAAACCGTTCATGACTTTAGTCACGTTTACGTGGTTGTAAGGGTTTTCAGCACGCGGTTGCTTCTATAAAATTACTTGTATGACTATACCATTAGCTTACAGACGCTAATGTATGCTCGATATTAACTACATTAAGTGGATCACTTTTGAGTTATTATAGTACTGTAGACTGAAAATTATTTTACAAATGACCTTAGAAAAGCTGGCAAATCAATCTCTCCTTGAAAAAATATATACCTTTAGTAATGAGCCTGATATTGTTCATTACCTAGATGAAAATAGTAATCTAGAATACTTATTACTTGAAGCACATGATAAAATTAAACAAGTCTTCCCAGAAGAGAGATTATCATTAAGAGTTGCGTTTGACCCGGAAATCGTGGGATGGCGAAGGTTAGTAATTGATATTCACACCAAACTGGATGCTGATGAAGCATTCAACAAAATAAAGATACTTGATAATAATTGGTGGCTTGATATAGTATCTACAAGAGGTAATGATTTAGATATTAATATTGAATTTGATGAAGTTTGATTGGCGTGAGTATTTCCATTTAGCACAAGAACTGGCTAATCTAAACGCTGGTAGTTCTGAAGAATCAGCAACTAATTCTCAACTACAGGTATCAGAAGCAAAACTACGTTCTTGTATAAGCAGAGCATATTATTCAGCATTTTGCATATCTAGAAATTATTTACGAGATATTTTACATGACCCTAGACTCTCAAAAGCAAGAATAGGTGATGTTAATGAGCATCAATATGTGGCTGATGAATTTATATATAATAATGCCAAAAATAAAAAATTAATTCAAATTGGAAATGACTTAAGACGATTACGTGAGTATCGAAATAAGTCTAATTATGATGATCAGATATTTAATTTACACAAAGAAGTAAAATTTGCCTTAAAACTAGCAGAAAGTATTATTGCTAAAATTAATGAACTAATTCAAGATGCAGAGTAAAAAAATTATTCACCATGCTTGGAACAAAAACAAAATCCCAGGTATATTTTACCTAGGATTGAAGTTTGTGATTCATAAGCGCTTTCTAGAGCAGCTAAAAATTAACCGAACTTACCACTGATATATTCTTTGGTTGCTTCCTGTTGAGGGTCTTGGAAAATTCTTTCGGTGCGGTCATATTCTACTAAGTAACCTGTACGTCCACCTTTTTCTGAGGTTTGAACGTTGAAGAAGGCTGTTTTGTCTGCAACGCGCGATGCTTGTTGCATGTTGTGAGTTACTATGACAATTGTATATTGCTCTTTTAATTCGTGGATCAGTTCTTCAACGCGCAAGGTTGAAATTGGGTCGAGCGCTGAACATGGTTCATCCATGAGGATAACATCTGGTTGAACTGCAATTGCGCGCGCTATACATAAACGCTGTTGTTGTCCACCAGATAAAGACAAACCGCTTTGACGAAGTTTATCTTTCACTTCATCCCATAATGCTGCTTTTTTAAGGCTACTTTCAACTAGTTGATCCATGTTGCCTTTGAAGCCGTTAATTTTGGCGCCCCAAGCAATATTATCGTATATAGACTTTGGAAATGGGTTTGGACGTTGGAAAACCATTCCAATTCTTCTGCGTACTTCTACTGGGTCAACATTAGATGCGTATAAGTTATGACCTTGGTAAATCACATTACCTTCAGCCCGAAAACTTTCGATTAAATCATTTAGACGGTTGTAACATCTTAAGATTGTACTTTTACCGCAACCAGAAGGACCAATAAATGCTATGGCTTGGTTTCTAGGGATATCAAGCCAAACATTTTTAACTGCTAAAAAGTTACCGTAGTAAACGTTTAATCCTTCAGTTCTAAGAACTGTATCTGTATCATTGGCTGTACGAACGTTAGTAGCCATATATTTCAGGTTGCGTTGTGTAGATAATGGTGTGTTTGATTTGTTTATTTAGTAAGCTTTACGTCTGGTTGCAAATCGCGCGATGATACTCGCTATCAAAACCATCAGCACCAGAATTAAAGATGCTGCCCAAGCTAGCGACTTCCACTTTTCATAAGGAGAAATTGCGTAGTTATAAACTAAAACCGCTAAAGAAGCTGTTGGTTGAAGTAACCCTTGAGGTGTTAATGAAGGCCAACCAGATGAAAATAAAGCCGTGAACAATAAAGGTGCTGTTTCACCTGCCGCGCGTGCAACTGCCAATGTTGCACCCGTAACTATTGCTGGTACTGCTGCTGGCAAAACTATTGCCGATACTGTTTGAAATTTAGTGGCGCCAACACCAACAGCAGCTTGCCGTAGGTCGTTGGATACTAACTGTAACGATTCATCAGTGGTTCTAACAATAATTGGTAGCATCAAAATTGACAGTGCAAACCCACCACCAAGTGCTGAATAAGAACCCCAACCTAACTTGTTCAAAGTCAAAACTACGACACCATAAGCAAATACACCAGCAATAATAGATGGTACACCACTTAAAACGTTTGTAGCAAATCTTATCCATCGAGATAATTTACCAGAACTAAATTCGGTTAAGTAAATTGCAGCTAGAACTCCCACTGGAATACTAATGACAGCGCCAATTACTACCATGATAATAGTACCTAGAATCGCGTTACCGAAACCCCCCTGCTTTGGTCCAAATGGTAACGGTGGTAACTCAGTAAATACTCTTGGGCTGACACTGCCAAAACCTCGGAACAATATGTAAGAAAGTACTGCTGCTAACGTAAAAATCGCAACGGCACCGCAAAAAAATGCGACACCAGTCATGATTGAATTAAATAACGTCCTGGGAGCAGATGGGGAGTGAACTAAGCTACCCATCGTATAGTTACTCGAATTATCTGACAAATTAGAAGACATATTTCACTCACTACTATAAGGCTTACTATATTCGCTTAACTCGCATCACAATTACTTCTGCCAAGACGTTAACTACAAGCGTTAAGAAAAACAGCACTAACGCTGCGTACATCAAAGCACCAACTTGTAAACCACTCGCTTCAGCAAACTGGTTTGCGAGTAGAGAAGAAATCGTGTTTGCTGGTGAGAATAATGAAGGACTGATAGTGTTTGAGTTGCCAATCAACATTGTTACTGCCATTGTCTCACCCATTGCTCGACCAAGTGCCAGCATTATCGCACTGACTATTCCGGAAAAAGCAGCAGGTACAAGAACTTGCAGTATAGTTTCCCAACGTGTGGCGCCTAACCCTAAAGATGCTTGTCGTAAGCTCGGAGGAACCGAGTTGAGAGCATCGCGCGAAATTGCTGTAATAATTGGTAGAGTCATGATTGCTAGGATAATTCCTGCAACCAACATATTTGGACCTGTTGGAGTGCTGCTAAATAGTGGTATGAATCCGAGCATCGCATTCAAACCTTTGCCAACACCTGTCAATATCGGAACTAAAACAAAAAGTCCCCAAACTCCGTAAACTACACTTGGAATTGCCGCTAGCAGTTCTACCATGAACACCAATACTAGTCTAACATTCGCTGGTAAAAAGTCTTCGGAGAGAAGAATTGCTGCACCAACACCAAGCGGTACAGATATTAATAGTCCAATAAAAGAACTAACAATAGTTCCGTATACCTGTGGCAATACGCCGTAATTATTAACTACTGGGTTCCAGTCTGTTTGTACTAAAAATCCAGCACCAAACTTTTGGATAGCTGGAAACGCTTGTATCGCAACCTGAATTGATATCCATACTAATATGACAGCAATTCCTATTGCAAAAAGTCTTGTTATCCAAATAAAACCACGGTCAAGGTTTTTGTCAACCTCTGAGCGTGATTTTGCAGAAGCCTCATTGCCTTGAGCTAAACTACTCATGAATAAATCTACCCATCAATGCTTATAAATGTGAGAGCGAACAAGAAAAGTTAGGAGTTAGGAGTTATGAATACTACTAACTTTTACTCGGTCTTTATTACTTGCTAGCACTGGCGCCAGTACCACTGCCACCGACGCTAAGTTTATATTCAGGACTAATTTGGTCTGCTGCTGCTGCAACTTTTTGGACTACGCTAGCAGGTAAAGGAACATAACCTAATTCAGTAGCTGACTTTTGACCTTCAGTTAAGCCATATTCAATCATTGCTTCTACAGCTTTCGCTTTTGCTGGGTCAGAATACTTCTTGTAAGCTAAAATCCAGGTATACGTAACAATTGGATAAGAGTCAGCACCTTCTGGGTCAGAAATAAACGCGCGTAAGTTATCGGGTAGTTGTACTGATTCTAAAGTCTTGGCGCCTGATTGCTCGTTAGGTACAACGAATTGACCACCTTTGTTTTGCAGCGCGGCAAACTTTAGATTGTTTTGTTTAGCATAACCGTACTCAACGTAACCAATTGAACCTGCGGTTTGTCCAATTTGTGCGGTTACACCTTCGTTTCCTTTACCACCAATACCTACAGGCCATTTTACAGACTTCCCGTCGCCAACTTTTGTTTTCCACTCTGGACTAATTGCGCTGAGGTGTTTGGTGAATACTCCTGTTGTACCGCTACCGTCGGAACGATATACAACAGTGATAGGAGTGTTAGGTAACTTGGCACCTGCGTTATCTTTTGCAATTGCAGGGTCATTCCATGACTTGATTTTGCCCAACAATATATCTGAATAAACAGCGCGCGATAGCTTCAATTCAGGAGCATCAGGCAAATTATATGCTAGTACAATACTACCAGCAGTCATTGGTAGGAGTAAAACTCCTTTATCTGCGGGTACTTTTGCGATTTCTTCGTCCTTCATTGCTACGTCGCTAGCACTGAAGTCTACAGTTCCTTTGGTAAATTGCTCAACACCGGCACCGCTACCAACTGATTGATAGTTGATTTGCAAGTTGGGGTATTTCTGGCTCAAAGTTTGGAACCATGTTAAATATAGTGGAGCTGGGAATGATGCGCCTGCACCAGTTAGGGCAACATTACCGCCAAGGTCAAGCTTACCAGGTGTCGAAGAAGTTGCTTCTTTTGCGGCGCCAGGTGATGCTTCAGAACCTGGAGTTGCTGTATTATTTGCGGCTTGGTCTCCACCACCGCAAGCAGTCAAGCTTAAAGTTAAAGCTAACGCAGGAACTACTCCCACGATACGTTTGCCGATATTGAAAGGATTGCAAAAAAGCATGGGAAGGTAATTTGTAAATATTTGGGGTTACTGTGCTAACAATATCGTGCGTATTTTAAGAGAAGGTTAAAGGAAACAATAACCATTCAAAAAATTTATGCTAACTATGGAACAATAAAGAATTCTAGGTATCATGACTTAAATACACGCCAAACATCTACTACAGGCTAACTCCAGACTCGTATGATGCTGTGACAAGCACCGACAGCAATTTCAGTATATCAGACAAATTTAGTCATATATATAACCTTTGCATTAGTATTATTTCGGTTAAGATTAAAGAGTTTGAGATTTAACAGAATTGTAAAGCTTTGTAACAATTTGATGAATTTGATGATAAATTCTGTGAGAACTAAAACAAAGTTTTCAAGTCAGGTCAAAATTAAGCTGGAGCCAAGAATTCGGTTTCTTATATATATGTATATATTGATATTGCCGTCATTGTAAGAGTGAAATTTCGTTAAATATAATGCTAGCTGCGTCCAATCAATTATTATGGTCAATGATTGGCTTACTGCTGACGATGGGGGGTACCTTCCTCGAAGCGTATGTCACAACCCTACCTTGGAACTGGAGTCATGGAATCCAGACTTCTTCTCTTGGTGTTACGTATCAAATTGGTGGGGTATTACTGGTTGGATGCTTGGGTGGTAAGAATGCTGGCGCCCTTTCGCAAATAGCTTACTTAGTTATGGGTTTAACCCTATTACCAGTCTTTTCTGATGGTGGTGGTATCGGTTATATCAAGCTATTGCAATTTGGATATTTACTCGGTTTTATACCAGGAGCTTGGATTTGCGGTTTATTGGCATTTAAAGCTAGACCACGACTTGAGGCTTTAGCATTGAGCTGTACGTGTGGGTTGTTTACTGTTCACCTTTGCGGCATTATCTATTTAGCGCTCGGTTATATACTGCATTGGAAAGGTACAGAAGCGCAAACCTTGATACAAGCAATCTTAAAATATTCTTGGTACGCACTGCCTGGACAATTCATTATAGTTTGTGCTGTTAGCGTTATCGCATTCGTACTGCGACATTTAATGTTTTATTAGGATATTTTCCATTCCCTAACCTAGTCTCAAGTAATGCACGTAAAAAATCGCAATTTCTGGATAGCTGCTTTAACTGCTTTTTTCCTAGACCAATTAACTAAATACTGGATATTACAGAGTTTTCAACTCCGGCAAACACGACCATTGATAGATTCCGTGTTTCATTTAACCTACGTTCAAAACTTCGGCGCCGCGTTTAGTCTTTTTTATGGACAAGTCGAGTGGCTGCGGTGGTTATCTTTGGGTGTTAGTTTGGCTTTAGCTGCATTGGCTTTATTTGGTTCTGAGTTAGCTTTTTGGGACAAATTTGGTTATGGGTTTATTCTTGGTGGCGCTATGGGTAATGGAATTGACAGATTTGTTCTTGGATACGTAGTTGACTTCTTAGATTTTCGGCTTATTAACTTCCCTGTATTTAATTTTGCTGATGTATTTATTAATGTAGGTATTGCTTGCCTTATTATAGGTAGTTTTCAAAAAACCCCTACTAAAAACACATAAATATAATATAGAGACCGTAAATTTACGGTCTCTACATGCAAGGGTGATAATTCTTACCTTATGTTTTGTTTCTAATTTTTCAAACTACCTGGTGTTTGAGAACCGGGAGTTACTTCAGGAGAAGTACTACCAGGTACAGTCATGTTATTCGGGGTATCGCTACCAGATGTCGGTGTCTTTAATGTACCTGAATTTCCATCAGTGCTACCAGGGGCGCCTGGGATTGGATTCAAAGGTGCGCTTTCTCTGTTAATGCTACTACCAGGAGTTGGAACGGAAGGAGTTTCGTTACTACCAGGAGTTGTTGTTGTTCCACTGGGTGTTTCGATGCTACTACCAGGAGTTGTTGTTCCATCTGGAGTTGTTGTTCCACTAGGAGTTTCATTGCCGCCAGGTAATGATGGTGTAACTGGAACAATCAGTTTATTACTGCCACCACTTGGTTGATTAGGGTCACCAGGTTGATTAGTGCCACCACTTGGTCCGGTTGCAGGTGCCTGGGAACCTGTACCATCAGTCGATGGTTTAGTAGGCGACGTATTATTTGTGCCACCTGGATTATTACTGCCACCAGGAGTACTTGGATCAACAGGTGTTACTCCACCGCTTGGAGTTGGGCTGCCTGTTGGGTTAGTATCACTAGGTGCGCTGCTACCTGTTCCTGGTGTCTTTTCTTGACTTGAACCAGGTTGAGTTGAATCACGATTAGTGCTACCAGGATTGCCAGTACTGGGGTCAACGGGTGTTACTCCACCGCTTGGAGTTTGGCTACCAGTTGGGTTAGTATCGCTGGGTGCGCTGCTACCTGTTCCTGATGAACCGCCTTGTGTACTACCTCCAGTAGGGGCACCAGTTACACCTGGGCCTTTTTCAGATGTACCGCTACCACTTCCTCCCGTTGTCGCATTAGCACCGCTTTGGCAGCGTGAATTGAGGGGGAAATTTTGACACAAAATCTTCATCCCTTCAGGCGACATTTTTATTTCTGATGCTTGAGTTGCTTTAGACTCTTTCTCTCTCTGAGCCTGCGCCAGTTCAGGAAACTTTGTTGATTGAGCAGCGGCAACGTTGCAAGATAAGGCCAAACTACAGGCTGTACCTACTAGGGTCAGAAATTTTCCCTTCATATTACTTTACCTCAACACCTCAACACGTACTCCGCTCATTTAATCAAACAATGCAATTTAGGAAATCTTCCATTGGGCGGATGTATCTCCAATCAGAATATGTACCCCAATTCTTGCTTAAGTGTTGAGGCTGTTGAGTAATGTTAAATTATATATCGCTAAATATACTTAGAAGAGTCTAGCTTAATACCAGTTGAAAATAAATATTTATTCTTGATAGAGAGCATAAGCATAGATATAGAGCCTAATATAGAGCATTTCGGCTTTGTAATCAAGAGCAAAATTGTTGTATATTTTGGTGGCGGAAAAAATGTATCATTATTAACAAACTAATTTTAGCTAATGTATTTAATTAATCTATATTAAATTATTGTTGTGACTATTTGAAACAATTCTGCAAGTGCCAGCGTCTTGATAGGCTTATGAGTACAATGGTGGAATAGCTAGCATCGCCCGCTCGAGTCTCGCCTAACTTTACGTAATAACCGTGGTGTGAATAGCCGATGAGTTCCCCCCAACCTCCTCAAAAGCCGCAAACTGTGCTTGGTCAGTTGACGCAAGCAGTGCAGACAATTCAAGCTAGAGTCGATTTTTCCAAATTAGCACTCAAGCCAAAAGCCAGGGTTCCAGAACTCTGGGTTCAAGATGCGGGGGCATCTCAAGCGGAAGTATATCCGTTGCTAGGCGACCGCTACATGCTTGGTCGCAGTTCTAAATCCTCCGATATTGTTGTTCGCAACCCAGTCGTCAGTCAAATACATTTATCGCTGTCGCGCGACTCTAGTCAGCGGCACCCAGTATTTGTAATTAAAGACGAAAATTCGACAAATGGTATTTATCGTGGTAAACGTCGCGTTACCTCCTTAGAGTTACGTCATAGCGATATCTTGACTCTTGGTCCGCCGGAACTTGCTGCTAGTGTGCGTTTACAATATGTAGACCCACCACCTTGGTATATTAAAGCGGCAACATGGACTGGTTATGGAATAGGTGCCTGTGCTGGTTTACTAGCCTTGACTATCGGCATTGAGTGGCTGAAATTTTCAGTTCGTCCGCTTCCAGGCGCCACACGTTCGCCAATTGTAATTACAGCGCGCGATGGTATTACGCCACTGCGGGAAACACGGACAACCGCTCACGTTGATCTTAAACAGCTTGATGACTTTGGTCCTTACCTTCCAAATGCGGTTGTTGCCTCGGAAGATAGCCGTTATTATTGGCATCCTGGTGTTGACCCATTAGGAGTTGTACGGGCAATACTTATTAACACTCGTAGTGGCGATGTTCAACAAGGCGCCTCGACTGTGACACAGCAGGTCGCGCGTAGCTTATTCCGCGACTACGTTGGAACTCAAGATTCAGTAGGTCGTAAGTTTCGTGAAGCTGCCGTATCGTTAAAATTAGAAACTTTTTATAGCAAGAACGAAATTTTACTAACTTACCTCAACCGAGTTTTCTTAGGTGCTAATACTTCTGGTTTCGAGGATGCATCCAAATACTACTTCGACAAATCGGCAAAAGAACTAACCCTTGCAGAAGCGTCAATGTTAGTTGCAATTCTACCGGCGCCGAATCGATTTGATTACTGCGGTGGAGAGAAAAAATTCCGAACAATCGAATATCGTAACCGCGTCTTGCGCCGTATGCTTGATATGGGCAAAATCAAGCAAGATGAATACAACCGCGCGCGACGTTCACCTGTTGAAGTCAGTTCTAAAGTTTGCGACCAGCAGGCAAAAACTATTGCTCCTTATTTTTATGATTACGTTTTTTCTGAACTTCAAACTATATTAGGGGCAGATTTAGCACGAGAAGGCAACTTTATTGTCGAGACACAACTTGACCCTACGATTCAAACCAAAGCCGAAACAGCTCTGCGTGATTCAGTGCGTACTGATGGTTCTGCATACGGTTTTTCACAGGGTGCAATGGTGACAATAGATACTAGGACTGGTGCAATATTGGCAATGGTAGGTGGAACAGACTATCGTAAAAGTCAATTTAACCGTGCTTTTCAAGCTAAACGCCAACCGGGTTCAACTTTCAAAGTATTTGCCTACACAGCAGCGATTGAAAAGGGGATTTCGCCGGAAAAGTCCTATTCCTGCGACCCTCTACGGTGGCAGGGATTTCTGTATAAACCATGTCGGTCTGGTGCTGGTGGAAGTCTAAGTCTTGCAACAGGACTTGCGTTGTCAGAAAACCCTATTGCTTTGAGAGTAGCGCAGGATGTTGGGCTGGATAATGTTGTTAAAGAAGCAAAACGCTTAGGTGTAAGTTCACCCCTTCAGGCTGTACCTGGTTTGATTTTAGGGCAAAGCGTTGTTAATGTTTTAGAAATGACAGGAGCATTCGGCGCAATTGGTAACAATGGTTCATGGAACCGTCCTCATGCAATTAGTCGGATTTTAGACAGTAGCGATTGTCGTGACCGTAATGATTTAAAAACCTGCCGGGTTATTTATTCCTACGACCAAGACCCGGATGCAAACAAGCGTGTTTTATCAAAAAGTGTCGCTTCTACGATGACAGGATTACTTAGAAATGTCATTACAAATGGTACAGGTAGAAGCGCTGCTCTCGGTTTAGGTGAAGCAGGCAAAACAGGAACTACCGATAAAAACGTAGACCTTTGGTTTATCGGTTTTATTCCTGAGCGTCAACTAGCTACTGGTGTTTGGCTTGGAAACGATGAAATTAAACCCACATCCGGAAGTAGCGCTCAAGCAGCTTCACTCTGGGGGAAGTATATGGGACGAATTGTTAAATAAAGTGCTGAGTGCTGAGTGCTGAGTTATGAGTATTACTCAGCACTCAGCACTCATAACTCTTTTTATTGATATCCTTTCCACGGTTGAATTTCTAATGTGCCACTGGGTTTGAATATTACTTCGTAGTGTGCCAGTGGTTGCTTGGTATTTGGCGCCGCAACATTAGAGCCGTAGATTTCATTAAATATTTTAGGTAGAGGAGTTTCTCGATAAAAGTCGAAAGCACCTTTATTGAGTGGTTCGTAGTCGGCAATTATACCCTCTTTATTCACTGCGACTCGATACTTTAAATCACTATTGAAAGTGGGAGTGCCACTCCAACTCTTACGAATCGTATCGTATAATTTTGTATTTAGTTCTTTGATCTGGCTTTCATCTTTAATTTTTTCACCAACTACTTGCGGAGTTTTAGAATAACCTAACCAAGGACTTACTTCTAAGACACCTTGTTTTCTAAACACTACCCGGAACTGAGCAATAGGTTCATTCGTTGCTAAACCTTTGGTTGCAGGGTTGTAGATCAAATTCGGTAAAGGTGTTTGACTTACTACGTCGTTTGCAGTTTTATTAATTGGTTTGTAGCCAAGAATTGAGCCATCTGCTGCAACACCTACGCGGAATACCACATCTTCGCTGAAGTTGCTACGTCCTGACCAAACTGGGTTAATTTGGTTATATACTTGGCGGTTTAATGCCCGCAGTTGTGACGGGTCTTTAATTTCTGGAACTGTTTTTAAAAGTGCTTCGATATCTTGAGGTGTACCAGGAGTCGCTGCTACTGTCGGTGTTGGTGTCAGTGCAGGAGTTGGCGCCAAAGAATTATCTATAGTTGGAGTTGCAGTCGCACTTGGTGTCGGAGTTATTGCCGACGCTTCTGTTGCTATTGGGGTGCTATTTAATGCTCTTTGAGTTGCTTCGGGTGTTGTACTAGCTATAGCACTAGTTTCTTTTTGCGCTTCAGGTTGCGGTACTCTTGGCTGTGGAGTTGGAATTAAGCTAAACGCAAATGCTGCTGCTGCTAAACTTGATAACCCTACGGTCGCCGGTACTGCTTGCTTCACTAATGCTTCTGAGGCGCCACCTTCACGTCGAGAAACTGATGCCAGAGCAAGAGTTAATTCTGGTAATGTTTGGCTGTCTGCAAAAAATTGATCAACTGCTTCAACTATATCAAACAATTGTACTGTATTAATTTCAATTTCTACAGGCATTTTGCTCTCAGAATTGTTCGAGTCATTCGTCGCAACTGCGTCTGAGATTACAATTAATTTGTGACGATTGCTATCAATTTTGTGCAGTTGTACTAGACTTTTTTCTTGATCTTGTATCAGTGGGTTTGGGACATTGCTTAAAAACTGCTGGGCATAACCGCTAACCGTGCGTACTAAACTTTCAAAAAATTCACGTCCCCCTGCTAGAGGTTGTTTCAAGCCAGATAGATAGCATTCCGCATTCACTAATATAGAGAGTTCTGGACGCATTTCTTGGAAATGCGTAGCCTTACTAGCATCGCTTAAGCCTTCTAGAAGCAGTGTACAATTTGGTAAACTATATTTTCTCTGAATATTCATAAATCAATTCACTTCACCGTCGAAAAGACTAATCCAAAACCGCTGCATTCCAGCAGTACCTGTACAAAATAATAATTTGCCTAATAAATCAATTGCTAGCTCGTCTAGTTTTTCGTCGCTTGTCACAGATAGTACACCTGAACGACGTGGATTCATACGGCTTTTGAAATGCGCGCGGAACCTTTCTAAATAGTTAGATAACCGAAGATTTTGTTCCAATGGTATCTGTTTATCAGTCATTTGCTGGTAGATAATCAGCAACTGGCGAATTGTAACTGTCAAACGACGCGCGATGTAACAAGCTATTACGACTAATGCTTTAGCTTCCATAATCGTTAAGGGACGACGTATATGCGCTCTTCGTATGGGATTACTGCTACGCATTCGCCACAGGTGTACTCGGTCTTTAATGATACCTTTGAGGTCTAATTCTTCAGCAAAAGCTAAAATTGCTTCAGAACCACCTAGTTCTAGAGCTTCTATTGCGAGTAAAATCAAGTCGATTTGCAACCGAGTTCGACGGGGACAATCTTGTCCTTCAATCGCTGGTTCTGGTAAATTGTCCAAAATCATCGGAAGCGACGACGGCATGGAATTATTGTTATAAGGCGTTAAACTAGCTGAGACATTCATTATAAATACCATTACAAGGCTGCAACAATCTACATAAAACTAATTAAACATAGTAGGCGCCATTACGAAGCTAAGAGCGCAGGCGCACTTTAGACGGAGCGACAGTAAAGGGACTGTCTGATATATACATTAGTTACTCATTCGATTCAAAGGTTTCCGTATACTCAAATCAATGTTTTATTGGATAGTTTACCCACGTTGTTAAGCACATCTTTAAATTTGGGTGAAATTTACCAAATTTCATTGGAACACCCATTATCTTAGCTTCGTGTAGATTCGGTTAATCGTCAATGCGTCGTCTCACTAGATAGCAGCATAATGCAATAAATGATGGCAAAAAGTAATAAATCTGTGGAAAGCAAAACTTCTCTCTAAGGAGAAGTTTTGCGTGGAAAGGCAGTTACGCCACTCTTTTAGGGTAAAGTTTGCTTCAACAATGTTTAAGGTTTTTGTCACGTCTGACCAAGACAGTTCGTGGATTTTGGTTTTTCTCCTTCATAAACTAGGTAATGTTCCTCATCCGAGCGCTTAGGACTAGCGAATCCTATTAAGCTCCTAGTATCCTTAAACGTAGCCAGAAGGCTGAGTCTGGTGTAGCCGGGTAGGTTCCTACCTTTCATTAATCACAGATTTACCAGAGTTTATCCTGATTAATTGTGACTCACGCCGGATTACTCCGCTTTATTAGCTACTCTATTATCTATTGCCAACGCTCAAAGATTCCATGCTCTGTGTGCGTCCCTAGGCATGATATTGTACGATTTGGCAATTTGTGAAGGCGCTGCTTCTTACTTCACGCTGCTGATGTTAAGCATCAACTCAAAAAACGTTCACTGCCCTCAATATATTGTATGGATTTAAAGTCGTTAATTCGTGACATTCCAGATTTTCCTAAACCCGGTATAGTCTTTCGGGATGTTACTACATTACTACGCGATGCTAAAGGACTGCGTTACACTATTGAACTGCTTAAACAAAAGTGTATCGAAGCGAACTTAACCATCGATTATGTAGTCGGTATGGAATCACGAGGGTTCATTTTTGGCACTCCTCTTGCATACGAACTTGGTGTCGGTTTTATCCCGGTACGTAAACGGGGTAAGCTACCAAGTGCTGTGTACTCAGTCGAATACCAATTAGAATATGGTACTGACTGTTTGGAAATCCATCAGGATGCCTTGCAACCAGGTTGCCAAGTTTTAATCGTAGACGACTTAATTGCAACTGGTGGAACTGCTGCTGCGACAGCAAAGTTACTTAGTAACATCGGCTGCAATCTTGTTGGATTTGGGTTTATCATCGAGCTACGAGATTTAAATGGACGCGCTTGCTTGCCGCAAGTACCAATTATCTCGTTAGTACAGTATTAAATTTGCTTCAGTTAATGGTCAATAAAAAGACTTACTAGTAAAGTTGCTCTATTGACTATTAACTTTTAACCATTAACTATTGAATATTAACTTCTAATTATGACTGCAAGCAGGGTTTCTTGGGAATCGGGAAAAGATTCATTAATAAGATTTATTACAAGCGATACATTTATTTATGTCACCAAGCGTCTTTTACAAGCACTGTTAACTTTATTTTTTGCATCTGCCCTATCTTTCATTATCATCCAGTTGGCGCCAGGAGATTACCTTGATACGCTGCGGCAAAATCCGAAAATTTCACCCGAACGCATTGCGGAATTAAAACGCCAGTTTGGTTTAGATAAATCATGGTTCGAGCAATTTTTCTTGTGGTTGCGACAAATATTAACAAAAGGGGACTTTGGACAAAGCTTTGTTTATCAACGTTCGGTATCATCGTTGTTATGGGAACGAGTACCAGCAACCTTATACTTAGCTATTTCGTCACTTATCGTGACATGGGCAATTGCTATTCCTCTAGGAATTTTTGCCGCAGTTAATCAAAATCGTGCGGCTGACCGAATTTTACAAGTTATTAGCTATGCAGGACAAGGTTTTCCTAGTTTTGTGACTGCGCTTTTACTGTTAATATTTGCTCAAGTTACGGCTCCTTTGTTTCCTGTAGGTGGTATGACAAGTATCTACCACGATGAACTAAATGTGTTCGGTAAATTCATCGATATTGTTTGGCATATGTTTTTACCCACCATTGCTTTGAGTGTTACTAGCTTTGCTGGGTTACAACGTATTACCCGTGGTGAATTACTTGACGTACTGCGACAAGATTATATTCAGACAGCGCGCGCTAAGGGTTTACCAGAAAACCGCGTTATTTACGTCCATGCGCTTCGCAACGCGATTAACCCGTTGATTACACTTTTGGGTTTTGAGCTAGCTTCATTATTAAATGGCGCCTTTATCGCTGAGTTCTTCTTTAACTGGCCTGGTTTAGGTAGATTAACTTTACAGGCACTACAGGCACAAGATTTATATTTATTAATGGCTAGCTTGGTTATGGGCGCCGTTCTGTTAATCTTGGGTAACTTGATCGCCGACCTACTGCTTAAGTACGCTGACCCACGTATTAAACTTGAAGACCTGAATTAATTCAGTGCTGAGTGCTGAGTAATGAGTGCTGAGTAATAACTCATTACTCTTAACTTTTAACTCAGCACTCAGCACTCAGCACTAACTCATTACTCTTAACTTTTAACTCAGCACTCAGCACTCAGCACTAACTCATTACTCTTAACTTTTAACTCAGCACTCAGCACTCAGCACTAACTCATTACTCTTAACTTTTAACTCAGCACTCAGCACTCAGCACTAACTCATTACTCTTAACTTTTAACTCAGCACTCAGCACTCAGCACTAACTCATTACTCTTAA
>NZ_JBXXZH010000123.1:0-26927 GCF_059640475.1 Calothrix sp. CBUCES-K 9914 | reverse complement strand
TACTGTCACAATTATTGTTTGGTGCGTGACGCTACAAGTCTTATAACTCCGTTGAAGTTTTTTCGTAGCGTCACACACCCTACGCTTTATATGTACCAGTTTCGTAAGTCCTAGTTATGTTGTGTAAATAATCATATATATTTTGTGTAGCAACGCGCGTTGTATTGATTTAATGTTTACCTGTAAAAATATAGTAGCGCGAATGAATACTTCGATTAAGTTGCCCAAAAAGTTGATGTTACTTGGTTCTGGAGAACTGGGAAAAGAGTTTGTCATTGCTGCCCAAAGACTTGGTAATTATATAATAGCCGTTGACCGCTATGAGTCGGCGCCTGCGATGCAAGTGGCTGATGCTTATGAAGTTATATCAATGTTGAGTGGGGATGATTTGGAAGCGGTTGTTAATAAGCACAAACCTGATTTTATTATTCCAGAAATTGAGGCGATTAGAACTGAGAAATTACTTGAATTTGAACAGCGTGGAATTACGGTTATTCCTACAGCCGCAGCAACAAATTACACCATGAATCGCGATAGAATACGCGAACTTGCTCATACAAAGTTAGGTGTGAGAACAGCAAAATATGCTTATGCTTCAACGTTAGAAGAGTTGATTACAGTATCTGATACTATTGGGTTTCCTAATGTTGTTAAACCTGTAATGTCATCTTCTGGTAAAGGACAATCGGTTGTCAATGATAAAAGTGATGTTGAGAAAGCTTGGAACTATGCTATTGCTGGTTCGCGCGGTGATAGTCAAAAGATAATTGTTGAAGAGTTTATCAACTTTGAAATTGAAATTACTTTACTTACCATTAAACAATGGCAGGCGCCTACTATTTACTGTATGCCCATTGGTCATCGTCAAGAACGCGGTGACTATCAGGAGTCCTGGCAACCTGCTGATATTTCAGAGGATAAAATCAAAGCAGCGCAAGAAATAGCGAAAAAAGTGACTGACGAACTCGGTGGCGCCGGAATTTTTGGGGTCGAGTTTTTTATTACCAAAGACGAAGTAATCTTCTCTGAACTCTCGCCACGTCCCCATGATACAGGTATGGTGACGCTGATTTCACAAAACCTCAACGAGTTTGAATTGCATCTGCGCGCGGTTCTTGGTTTACCAATTCCAAATATAGAACAACTTGGAGCATCTGCTAGCGCTGTAATACTAGCATCTGAACAGTCTGAATCTATCAGCTTTGAACACGTTGCCGAAGCTTTGGCAGAAAAAGACGTAGATATCAAACTTTTTGGCAAACCAACAGCACATCCTTATCGCCGTATGGGAGTTGCTCTAGCCAAAGCTACTTCTATTCATTTAGCGCGCGCAAAAGCGATGAAAGCTGCTAGCCAAGTCAAAATTGTAACCTAAAATTATAACTCATTAAGAGCTGTATAAAGGGTGTCCATAGGGAAATTACCTGCAATATGTTTCAGTGGGCAAACTTCTTGTCAGTAATTGCCCTGACACCTGTAACAATTGGGAACACACTAAACACCGTATATCTGCTTACAATAAAGCAGCATATATAATATAGCATTATATTCGTATCATTTGTAATAAAGTTTTGATGAAATATTTGACTTGTCATCTATCTAAATAAGTATTTATTACTAAAAAATTGCGGAAAATAAATGTTACAGCGCTTATCCCAATCCTAAATCTACAGCAATACGGTGCGCGCAGGCAAATCCAGAAAAAGCGACGGCATTTAAACCTTGACCTGGAAAAGTGCTATCTCCTACACAGTAAAGTCCTGGTACTGCAGTACGATTAAATGGCATTCCTAATAATCCTAGTAATTTGCGACGTGGAATTGGGCCATACGTACCATCTGAACGTCCTAAAAAACGGCGATGCGTGCGTGGTGTGCCAATTTCCAAATAATCTAACCCTGCTTCGAGTCCGGGAAATATTTTCTCTAATCTTTGAATTATGCGAGTTGCAGCTGCTTCCTTGCTTTGATTGTACTCAGTTGGTGGTAAGTTATCCCAGTCATTAAACCAATGTGGGGTAAAAGCATGAACTATATGATAACCCTGTGGCGCCAAGTCTGGATCAAGTAAAGTGGGTATCGAGACAAAAATAGTTTCTTCAGGGTCAGCCATTTTTTCCCAATTTTCCAACAAAATGTGATGACACTCGGTATTAGAAGCCAAAACGGATGCTGATACTCCCATGTGTAAACTCAAAAAACTAGGAGATTTTTGATATTTTTGTTGCCATTTTTTTTCATTTAATGGTATTTCTTTGGAAGTAAGTAGGTTGCCGAAGGTATCCCAACGAGTCGCTCCCGAGACTATTCGACGTGCATAATGAACATCACCGTTTGCCAGCTTTACACCAATAGCACGCGAATTTTCAACCAAGATTTTTGTAACGCGTGCTTGATAGATAATCTTTCCACCAGCTTTTTCTAAACCTTCCACAAGCTTTCGAGCAATTTCTCCAACACCACCTTTAGGATAATTAACTCCTCCATAATGCCTGTCAGAAAATACCATTCCTGCGTTAATCATCGGTGTCATATTTGCTGGTACAACCGACCAACAGTAACACTCCATATCTATAAATCTCAGTAGCTCTGGGTCTGAAATATGCTTTCGGGCAATATCTCCAACATTTACAGGCAAATACCTTGCCAAACCTAAGCATGACTTTGGACGCTGCAAAAACGTTCGTAGCAAGTAGCGAGGTTCTTCCAAAGACAGCAGTTCCATGCTATTGAGATAATTAAATACCTTCCAACACTCATCATAAAAACGGCGAATACCTGAGCGTTCGTGAGGAAAATAAGCCGTAATACTTTCTAAAAATGTTTGATAATCTCTATCTACCTTCAGGTCTAACTTATTTGGTAAATGATAGTGAATTTGTACTTTGTCAGGAATAGTTTCAATGCTAACATTTACGGCATCAAGCGCGCGGGTAAGTAAATTAGTAGTTCCTTGTTTTCCAAAGCCAAAAATCATTGAGGCGCCAACATCAAACTTATATCCGTTACGTTCAAAATAGCCAGCGCTTCCACCAGGTATTAAATAGCGTTCCAAAACAAGTACTGATGCGCCTTTTGCTGCTAGTTGAGTGGCTGTTACAAGGGCGCCGATACCAGAACCAATGATGATGACATCTTTAGGGGCGCCGTTTGTATAGGACATAAAACACTCTCTCAAATCATGAAAAGCAACTATAACTTGTAAGGTGCGTTACGCCACAAGTTCTGCGCTTCGTTTCAAAACTGTTGGTAGCGTAACACACCCTACGCTTCGTTTCAGAATTGTTGGTGGCGTACACACCGTACAAAAAAAGAGGGACGAGCCTGCTTCTTGCTGACCAATCCCGTCTGCCGTTCCTTAAAGAGAGGAGAACACTTAACAGACAATATAGCCTTGATTGAGAAAATATGTCAACTATAAATGAAATTAATTTTCAATAAACTGATTGGTGTTACTTTTGTCTGTTACGAACACACTGTAGGGAGTATGGTAAAACTATGATGTAAGTCAGTTTTATATATACTGTGTCTTATAAAATTTAGTCTTACACAATGAGGAGGCGCGCTGTTTTCTAGCTATGACGTTACAATTACGTGTTTACGTCCCACCCCACCCACTAATCAAACATTGGTTAGCAGTAGCTCGCGATGCTTCTACACCTTCAGTGTTATTTCGGAGTGCAATGACCGAATTAGGTCGTTGGTTGACTTATGAAGCAGCACGTGAGTGGTTGCCAACGCAAGATACAACAGTACAAACTCCGCTCTCGACATCATCTGCGACTTTTGTAGACCCAGAAATACCGATAGCTGTGGTTCCGATATTGCGGGCAGGTTTAGGGCTGTTGGAAGGAGCGCAAACTTTATTACCGCTTGCGTCGATTTATCATCTTGGTTTAGTGCGTGATGAAGAAACACTCGAACCTTTATGCTATTTGAATAAGTTGCCAGAAAAATTTAATCCTCAAACGCGAGTATTAATTACTGACCCAATGTTAGCGACAGGTGGGTCAATAATGGCAGCAATGGCAGAATTAACACATCGGGGTGTAGACCCAGCTTTAACGCGAATCGTTAGCGTAGTAGCTGCTCCACCAGCCCTGCAAAAGCTTAGTAATGCATATCCTGGTTTAATAATTTACACAGCATGTATTGATGAGGGTGTAAACAATAAAGGATTTATTGTTCCCGGTCTAGGAGATGCAGGCGACCGTATCTTTGGGACTTAAGCTAACATGCAGCTAGGGCAAAAAGTGACTATCGCGCTCAAGTGAGCAGTCGCAGTGTAATGTTACGGCGGTAAAGAGATTATGAGTCAACGTGATGGTTTTGCCGGTGGTTTTTTCGCTGGAGCAATTTTTGGTAGTGTTGTTGGTGGTGTTATTGGCGCGCTGGTAGTGTCACGGCGCGACGAGCTACCCTCTGAAGAAATTCAGCAACTTACCTCAACCGCTGAGGCAAAGAAAAAGCAAGCCGCGCGTCGTCAAATTAAATTGAGCGATGCTGAAAGCATGGAAACTGCTAGACGGTCGCTCGAAGATAAAATTGCCCAACTTAATGCCACTATCGACGAAGTAAGGCAGCAGTTGGGAAATGTTAATGGCGCCTCCAGTACTCAAGACACAGAATTAGGGCAAGGAGAAAGGGCGTAAAAAAAGTTAATAGTACAGACGTGATTAATCACGTCTGTACAGGAGTTAGGAGTGGCGAATAACTAGCGCTGCTCTGATCAATACTGATGAGGTCGTTTACAATCGATTACAGGAATATCTATTCAAACATTGCAGGAAAACAAGCCATCCATGAGTTCTTCAATTGCATTACTCACTCAAACACTGTTAGTGTTTATCCAAATATATAGCTACTTACTGATTTTCCGGGTTCTTTTAACCTGGTTTCCATCTGTAAATTGGTATAATCAGCCTTTTGCGGCGTTGAGTCAAGTTACTGACCCCTACCTAAATTTATTCCGTTCAATCATTCCTCCAATTGGTGGAATGGATTTCTCGCCAATTTTAGCCTTCGTGCTGCTTAATGTTGTCAGTGGTTTAATCGCTAGTTTGGCTTCAACTGCTGCGGGTGCTTTTTAGTCCGTGTTCTAAATATATGAAGGTGTTTTTTATACCTTTAAAATCTAAATCACGTACAAATTGCAGGTAATTTACATGCAATTACCGACTTTAAGGCCGCATTTAAATAGAGATGCATTTAAATGGAGACGCATTTAAATGCGTCTCTACAAAAAATTGATTTGTTTGTTGAATAACAATTCGCGCTCGGATTCTATTTACGTACTTGGGCGCCGAACCCAGCAGCTTTAAACTGTTTGAGTTTTAGTGGTTCGGGTTGATTAGCAGCTACCGTAATTCTAAGTTCAAAATTACTAACGCCAGGTGGAACTTCTGGGATAGCACCAAGACGAGTTCTGTTTTGCATTACAGGGTCATTATTCGCATCGTAAATACGCCCAAAAATATCCGCATCATAGACATATTTGTTCGTAGCGTTTTCTGCTTTGCCAGTGACTAAAAAGCAGTTTGCCGCTCTAGTCACACCACCGCTTGTTACAGCACCTTCTCCGATTTCGGGAGGGCACTTTTGGTAATCAACATCAAATAGCCGTATTTGTGTTAGTGCCATCGCTTCTGGAGTCGATAGCCATGAAAGGGCTGTAAATGCACAGGTAACAAAAATAGCGGCAAGCAAACGCAACATAAAGGACACCATAAATAAATCTAACCATAGGTAAATTTTACCTGCAAGCCGACTCCTGAAATTTATTCCTTTGGTGTTGGATACTACTGTTACACTTTTGTAATATTTAGTAGAATCATAACTCTAACAACTATTAAATTATGACACCAGATGAGATAGAGTCAGCCCTTAAGTCAGCTTTCAGCCGCTGTGATGCTTCGGGTGTGCCACTGTGCCATCAACAGAAGCAAATCTTACTTGAAGTGGCGCAGGCTTTTCAGGAATCTCATCTGGATGGTTTTGATGACAACCCGCTCAAAGAACTATCTCAAGAAGAATTGCAAGCGTTATTAAGCTTTATTGAAACTCAACAAGCTAGAAATGTATCTTGGAAAGTTTTATTGCTCAACGACTGGTTACACGGAAAAGATTCTGGCGCCATACACTTTCTTCGTCAGCGCTACGGTGTACAATGGTTGAACCGATTACAACCGCACCATTTTGATGCTCTCGAAGTTGCAGATGCATTGAAATTGAAAGTGGGTGATCACATTGAAGTTTGCAACGCACTCTGGGAATGGGTACAAGATAACGGTCCATGTCAACGCGAATGGCATACATGTACTGTAATTTATGTCGATGAAACCACTAATACAGAAGACTCATTCGGTGGTTGTATTGTCCGCTTCCACAACGGCGCCGAATATCATATCGGTGGTATCTATGATTGGAACCGATGCAATTGGCGATGGAGATAACTTTGGCAACGGATGATAAACAGATGTAACGGATGGTTAATTTCAACTATGTATCTTGCATACGAACCTTTTTCAATGCCGTCGATAATTGACGTAAACGCTCACTGACTTCTAAATTGGCTCTTCCGTACAAAGCGCGTGCTAAATCTGTTAAGAAAATAGCTTTTAACCCTTGCTATGCTTATCTTACAGCCATTATTGGCTTTATAAAAATAAAATTACTGGAATTTCAACTATAAGTGCCTGTAAGCCTTGATTATAAAGGATAATTATCGATTTTAATTAAAATTTAGCACGCTATGTACGGAAGAACCAAAAATGTATCATCCTCAACTAGTTCCAACTCAAACAAGTCTCTTAACTGTTCGAGAGTGATTGTTTCGGCTGGGATGGTACTGGTCATAGGTTTCTTCAATAACTCTACACTTAAGGTATATTTTATCGCTTCTTCTGTATCATCAAGAAGTATCAATACGGGAGCAGGCTATTATTGTGAAGTCAGTTGAATTAGTTACAGGTGCCGATAGTGAGCGCAATGGGAACAGGTGAAGCAGGTTTTTATAACATTTAATAAAAATTTGACAAACTTTTACAAACTGCTTAAAACGATTGTATCATTAAATCTATAATACAAATATTAGGAATTTACCCTATTTACTGATTTTGGTCGTAGCATAATGAATAGTTATGGGTTTTCCAGTTGAAACTATTAATGGGATTATTTGGGGAACCGAACAAATTACGCTAAAAACTGCAAGTGAACTTTCACAAGCGCTGGGTACTTCTCCTGAGTTCTGGACAAACCTTGAAGCAAAATATCAACTTCACTTGGCATCTAAGGAAAAAGCTGAACTACTCGACCGTTAATCATAGAATTATAATTTGAATCAATTGTTTTATAGATTGCTATTATTGTGAAGTCAATCGAGTTATTTACAGGTGCCGG
The DNA here is from genome assembly GCF_059640475.1 of Calothrix sp. CBUCES-K 9914. NCBI lineage: Bacteria > Bacillati > Cyanobacteriota > Cyanophyceae > Nostocales > Calotrichaceae > Calothrix > Calothrix sp. CBUCES-K 9914. The sequence goes on along the minus strand of NZ_JBXXZH010000123.1, from coordinate 19,530 downwards.
TGGTTTAGCATTAGGGGCAGCCCAAGCGGGTTTTCATCATCAAGCACTAGAATATGACAAGCATAGTTGTAACACCATTAGCTCAAATCAACAGCGTGGTATTGCGTTGATTAGTGATTATCAGATGAATGTCGCGGACTTCGATTTTTCTGTTGTCAGTGAAAAAATAGATTTATTAGCTGGGGAACCACCTTGTCAGCCATTTTCGATAGGTGGAAAGCATAGTGCTTATTTAGACAAGAGGGATATGTTCCCTGAGTTTTTTCGTGCTTTACGCCAATTACGTCCTAAAGCGTTTGTTATAGAGAATGTACGTGGATTACTACGTCAAAACTTTACTGAGTATTTTAAGTATATAATTCTGCAACTGACTTATCCAGAGATTTTGCCGAAGTCTGATCAATCATGGTTTGAACATCTAAAACAACTTGAGCATCACGACAGCACTAGTAAAAATTCAGGACTTGCATATAACGTTAGCTATAAGCTAATAAACGCACCAGACTACGGAGTACCCCAAAAACGGGAGCGTGTATTTATTGTCGGTTTTAGATCAGATATAGATAATAATTGGTCTTTTCCTGAACCAACACATACCGAAGAAGCTTTGATATGGCAAAAATGGGTAACTGGTGAATATTGGGAGCGTCACCAAATAGACAAAACCAGGTGCCCAGAAGTACCTGAAAAAATTCGTACACATTTGCAACAAAGAGGCGCCAACCTTTTTGGAAGTGTTACTGCTCCTTGGCATACAGTAAGGGATGCTATTTTCGACTTGCCATCACCTGAGAATAATGAAGCGGCTAGAAAAATTTTAAATCACGTTTATAACCCAGGCGCCAGAACTTACCTGGACATACAGGTAGTCCGTTAGATGAGCCAGCCAAAACATTGAAAGCTGGTGTACATGGAGTACCAGGTGGTGAAAATATGCTAGCTTTACCGGATGGACAAGTTCGTTACTTCACAGTGAGAGAAGCAGCAAGACTACAAACTTTTCCTGACGAGTATTATTTTCCAAATGCTTGGGGGGAGTCAATGCGTCAAATTGGTAATGCTGTAGCTGTAAAGCTAGCGTATATTATTGCCAGCAGCATTTACAAGCATTTGCAGAAAATAAACTCTAGTAAGAAAATATACTGTTAACAGGTAAAAAGTGAACTTTGTCATGCTGAGGAACGAAGCATCTTGAAGATTTACGTTTGTTTGAAAAGTTTAGTTTTAAACCGTTTGTAGTATAATAAGTGCTGTTTAGTTATAATTATTGATGCCACTAGAAGTTTTTCAGGTGCCCGCAACACTACGAGAGCAATTGATCGAGTTTCAAGCTAGACAGCAATGCTATCCTCTCACGGAACTTGAGCAACTTAAAGAAGAATTAGCTGGTTACGTAGATATTAGTATAAATTAGTAGCATAACATACTGGCGTTTTTATAAATATGTTTACGTTTTGATACACGGTAAGCGATACTACTTTGACTTGCCATCACCTTAGAATCATGAAACAGCAGAAAAATTATCAACCATGCTTATAGCGGTTCTTAGTCACATGAGGTACAAATCAAAATAATAGATTTCTTGTGGAGCGGGCATAGAAAGCCCGCCCTTGTGTACTTCATTAGAACGGGAACCGCTATATAACCAAGGTCGCATAATTTATCTGGAACACAAAGGTAGTCTATTAGATGAACCATAAACAATACTGAAAGCAGGTGTAAATAGAGTAATAGATAGTGTAAGTATGTTGACTTTAGCAGATAGGCAAGTTTATTATCTCACATGTGATTGATATCACAAAAATTACTATATACAGATCACAAGTAATGTGAGCCATACATCACGACACAATTCTAATAACAAGTTTACATTTATTAAAAATTAGTCTAAAAATATATACGTAAGTACATTCAAAAAATGGTTATAATAGCAATAGCGAATACAATAGAGATACTTAGGCTGTAACGATGCGATTAAAATGCATGTTTGTTAGCTTAATAGTTTACGTTTAAATTTTGAACACAACTATTATTTAATGAAAAAAATATATTTTTCTATAGGAATCATTGCAATCCTTTGCATGTCCAGTATTTTGTTGACATCTTGTAAGGAAGAGTGTGAAGTTCAAACAGATGCTGTTCAAAAAGAAAGTGTCCAACTAAATGACTCAGTATATAACCGTATCTTTGGAAGTAAAAGTTGCTCTCCTGACAAATTAGTATTGAGGATTCCTGTTAATGTAACACCAGTGAATCAAAATGAAAATATAGAAAAGCGACAATATACACCAGCAATTACAACTTTAATTAGATTTTCTAGTGTTAATAAAAATTTTGACATTGTTAGAATAGATGAGTATAATAATGCTTGGAGATATACAAAAAAAGAAACTTGTTTAGCCTGGAAATGGTCTAATAATGACAAACGCAAGATATTGTATTTAAGTTTAGATAGGAACTTACAGATTCGTGATACTAATATCAAAAGCGTTATTTTTATAGTTTCATTACCACTTGAAATTAAAGAAAATCGAGTTAATACTATTCTAAAACGTTATGTTTGGGATAAGGATAACTCAAAAGCAGGAGCAATACATAATATAAAAATGCAAAAAGATTATCCAAATTTAAAAAATATATTAAAACAAAGAGAAAGAGGAGCATCAAAAGATAATTATGTATTCAAAGAGGGAAATTTAGTAGATAGCGAAACTTTAGTAGATTTGGAAAACCTACAAAAATTAGGTGGAGTGTATCTCGAAGATGATTTTGTATCCTTAATTAACGAAAAATATAAAGCAGCTTACCATGATACTTCAGAATCTCCGGCTTGTGAAATACCTTTAGATTTAAAACAATCGTAAAATTATTTCTTGTCAGACAAAATCTGCTAGTTTAAGGATAAATATGACTAACAATGAAATCTCTAAGCACAAAAATGAAGGAGATTACGAAAAACATATTGAGAATGCACAATATCGTGAACAACTAGAACATTGGTATCGAAAAGAAAAATCACTTAGGCGTAGAATAATTTGGATATGCTTATTTTTTTTGTGTCTTTCTAGCTTTGGGCAATTTGCCATATTAGATTATTCTTTTGGAGAAAGGCTTGGATTAATAGATAGTGACAAAGTATTGGGAATTTCAATTAAAGTATTACTAAGTTTACTAGTAACAGCGGCTTTACCTATTACAACATTATTAGACGAATCAGGAATTTTAGGAGAAAGAATAAAAATATCTTTATTTGGCATCAAATTTTCTCCGATTTTATGGATTGTGCTGCCAGGTGATATTCTACTTACTTTTCAAGCAGTATTAGCAGGAAACCAGAATGCTAAAAATCCAGATACTCTTCTCCCAACTATTAGTTTTGTCTTAGCGGCTATTTTCTCAACTTTTGCTTTTTATTTAAGCAAAGGTATAGTAGCTGCTTTAAAAAAATATATGTTGGCACGCAAAAACTTACAAATAATACAAATATATGGAATTAACCCAATACCTTTATATAAAGATGTTGAACAAATTAAGTTAATTGAAGAAAATGAAGCTTCAAAAAGAGAAGCAGAAGAACTAAGGAAAACAATTGAAGAAGAACGAATACAGTATCAACAAAATCTTGATTCTCAACAAACACAACACCAAGATAAATTTATTTCTCTGGAAGCTGAACATAATAAGCAATTAGAGAAAAATAATAGTGAAATTCAAAAGTATAAAGATAAATTAGATGAATTGAGTCAATTGAAAACAACCTTTAACAAGGTAAGTAAACCAATTCGTGATTTAGTTAGTCAAGGTAAAAAGATATTTGAAGATTTTTCTGGTCTTGACGAATCTATTAAAAACTTTAATTTTCCCAAAATTGAAATTCCTCCAACTGTGGATGTAACAAGCGTCGAAAAACCCACTTATTACTGGAGATGGCAAAACTCTAATGGTTTGTGGAAAGATTTAGAGCTACCATCCGAATTATCTCCTATTGGTTATAGTTTATTGAGCGGAATGGAAGAGCAAAATTTGCCAGTACCTCATATACAAAATTATGCACCAAGAGAAGGCTTATCTAAATGTTTAGTTTTAGTATTTAATAATTATGGGCTGATTGTTTACTGTCGAGATGAGCAATATAGGAAAGAAGGTCAACAATGGGATATTGAAGCCGAAGGAGCTTTTCAAAGAAAAATTGCTGATTTCCAATTACAAAGCTACTACACATTGGTACTAAATGCTCAAGAGATTATGAGTAATCAGATGAATGTATTAGAGCAAATCAAAGATTTAATTACTAGTCGAATAGAGCAGGAGTCTAATTAATAATGAAAATAAGTATTTCTGTAAAATGTAAGAAGACAAATAACATTTACACGCATCCATTTGAATTTAACCTCAATTTTAAATTTAGGGGTAAAATATGCAGCTTCATACTTTATGGAGATTTAATTAATAATCCTGAATTTGCGTTAATTTATTATACATTACCAAAACCTTCAATACCTAAAGGTTTGAGACAATGGGTTTTTATAGATATATCTTGGTCAGAGCAAGATGGTTTTGAATTCACTAGTTACAGCGACCCAGAAATTATTACTTCCCTTAATGGTAATGTAGGTTCACTTCAAGGTATAGATAAAATAAATATTAATAATGGTTTAATTGGTATCAGTTTTAAAGCAGAGGTAAATCAATCAGACTTAGCTAATAACGACCCAAAACTATTTTTAGAAAAATGTAGCTTATTTGGTATCCAAGTTACAGATATTGAATTTAAAGACATAAAAAATTTATACAAACTTTATTGTCCTAATAGTCATTTATATAATGTAACATTTAGTAATTCTGATTTAGAATTTGCTGATTTTACAAATTCAAAAGTAAGTCATGTAGAATTTATTAATTCTAATTTAAAAAACTCTAATTTTAGTAAGTGCCAATTTTGCTTTAAAGTTGAATTTTCAAAATCAATTTTAATAGAATCAATTTTTGATTATTGTAAAGTTGAATATAATAAATCAAGAATTGAAAATGAAGAAATTCTGTTGTTTTCAAATAAGTCTGATTTAACGGGTTCTCGTTTTTTTATGTCAACTATTTGTTGTAAATTTGAAAATGTTGATTTATCAAAAGCTAATTTTTTAGAAGCAAAACTTGTTGCTTCTAAATTTAATGGTTGTATACTTAACGAAACCATATTTACTAAATCACTGTTTGCTTCATTTGACATAGCAGCTAGTAAGAATCAAAAGCAAAATTCAAACAACAAAAAATTGATTACTTGTTGTATATTACCATTATATAATAAAAATAAATTACCTGTAATAAAGGGAGATATTATTAATTGTAAGTTTGATAGTGCATCTATGACTTATATTGACATGAGCGACAATAAAATTCTAGATACAGATTTTGAAAATGCCAATTTATCTCGTTCAAAACTTCATAATTGTGAATTTATTAGAACACAATTTCATGGTAAAAAATTAAATGCAGCAGACTTGTCATATGCTGATACTTCTTTTAGTATTTTTAAAGAATCGTGTAATTTAAACGCAGTTAAATTCTACCGCGCTAGAATGATAGAAACTAAAATAGAAAAATCAGAATTGATAAAAACTAATTTTTTATATGCGTGTTTAAGAAGTAGCTATATTTTGGATAGTAATTTGACTGGGGCTGATTTTAGATATGCAGATTTAACGCTAATGAGTTTAGATAAATGTTACATTAATTGTGCTAAATTTTTCCAAACTCAAAGGGGAGGACTACAATTAAAAATTAAAGTTACAGTTAATAATGAAAGTGAAAATAAGACTGATAAAATAAAAATTTATGATAGCGGTTGTTATTTTGAATGCATAGACTGGAGTCCAAAAGGTGATGGAGAAATTCAAATCGATAAAAATTCTTTCTTAAGCATAGTTAATGGAGATAAATCTCCTGTAGCAGTAATATCAAATCTTTCAAAGGAAGGAGCACAATTTATATTAAATACCTATGCTTCCGCTACTGCAAAAAATGCAGGAGATGACTATAATGATGCTTCAGTAAATATTGGAGGTGATGTGAATGAGAGCGAAGTAGAAGCAGGAGTAATTGAAAATGATGAAATGATTACACAAAGTGAAGACGATAATCAAGAAAGTGACGATGTTTCTCCAATCGAGGAAATCCAAGAGTAGTTTTTTTTAAGTATATAGAATTCAGATTCTATTTTTCAAGTCAAGCTGGCTAAAAGCTTATTATCAGTGTTTGATTTTTAAATTACTTAGTAATAGTAAAATTAAACTGTTATAAGTATTAATTTTTCTCAAATAGTAGATAAATTATGAATAAAAATGATGCATCCGTGAGGATTGGTGGTAATGTCAATAACTCAAATATTAGAGGAGGAAAAATTTCTATTCACCAGAACGTAGTATATACAAAAAATGACAAATCTGTTTCTACAGATAAAGACGTTAGTAATTCTTCTAAAGTTGAAGATAAAATCATTAAAGTTTGCGAGGATAGAAATATGAAAGTATTTATGAGCCATAGTAGCCTTGACAAAATATTTGTTGAGCGTTTAGCTACAGATTTACGTACTCGTGCCAGTATTGACGCTTGGTTAGATAAATGGGAAATTCTTCCTGGCGAAAGGATACCTCAAAAGTTAGAAGAGGGTCTTTCTGATGCAGGTATTTTTGTCCTTGTTCTCTCACCAAATAGCTTCAATTCGCAGTGGGTTAGCTACGAGAAAGATGCATGGTTGACTGCACAAATTGATGAGGAGGTATGTGCAAGACGAGAGTCACGTACTCCTAACAGACGCTTGATACCCGTTCTTTATCAAAACTGTGAAAAGCCTTTTTTTTTAAAATCATTTCTGCACGTTAGTATTGATGACGAAAACTATGAGAAAGGTTTTCAAGAACTGATTAGAGGTATTCGAGGTGAGTCCATCAAACCTCCTCTAGGTAGTAGTAGTATTTCTACACCTGTTAAATCATTACCAATATCAAACTTCTCAGCAGGTGTTGCGCCAAGAAAGCTAGCTTTAAATTTGCTTAAAAGCCTTCTACACTCTCAGTTTGAGGAAGTAATCTTTAATTACGAAGTAGACGAAGCCCACTTGCGGACTGGTGTCACACAAGCTCAAAAAGCTACTGATGTTATTAAATATGCTGCTCAGAAAGAAGGAGATTCTCTTTCCGAACTGCTAAATGAAATATATTCAGTCGTGCCACATTTACATAACAATAGCAATTCTAAATGAATCGTACACAATTGTGTGATTGTAGAGACGCGAAATTTCGTGTCTCTACAATCTTTTCACCCTTACTCCAGGCATCCCGTTGCGTTCAAACTAGTTTTAACCCACCGCATATTCTGTAAACTGACGTTTAAACGGAGAATGAAAACCAATTACAATATCTTGCTTGGGAACGCCCATATTTACCAGGTCTTCTGTCACTTCGTTTTCTGTACCATTATGTTGTATCCAGATTTTGCTATCTTTGATATCTAAGTGAAGAAAACAGCCATATATCCGTCGGTCATTTCTCCAGCCAACATTAAGCAGTTGATAATGGTGTCGCTCCGTATCAAAGACGAACTGAGTTTCGATCTCTGGGTCTGAAGCTCTAAAACTGGCATACTCCTGTAATAGCTGTTGAATTATTTTTTGATATTGAATTATTTTATCCATTGAACAATCACCTCTAATTTTGCGTTATAAACTATTAATTTTAGTCCATAGCTTCTGATTGCACAATGCTAGCAACTGTCCAATACTTAATTCGTTATTAATTACTAAGCTACTACCAAACCAAAGTAATCCTACACTACCAATACCTGATACTAATCGTGAGAATGTGCTGTTGATACCACTACGGCGCCCAGTGGGTTGTAACTAACCACTATTTCCATCCTTTTTTAGGCTATGAAAGGGCTTGCGACATTTGGGAGTTATATCCCTAATGTCATTATAAAGCAAGGTGTGAAGTATCGTGTGAAGCTTCAACAACGAAAAAACCGCCCCAATTAAGTAATAGGGACGGAAAATATTCTGTGCAGAACGTTAAAAACTTGTTGTACTAGGCGCCTCTACGCTTCACCCACTTCAACCCTATCAAACCGCTAACTACCAAACCCACTACAACCCCCTTTGCCAAATCATGAGTCCAGAGAGCAAATACCATAGTTATGGGCATAATCACAGCTTGCGAAGGCGCCAGTTCACGAAGTAATTTCAAAGATTTCCAGTCAAAAGTTTCAAAAGCCACCATCATCATCACACCAACCAAAGCAGCTATTGGTATTTTGACGACAATATCCTTAAGTACAAATATCAAAACTAATAAAAATGCTCCAGATATAAAAGTAGACAACCTACTGCGTCCACCACAGCGATTATTGATAATTGATTGTCCGACCATACCGCAACCAGCCATACCACCAAAAAACCCAGTGATGATATTAGCTATCCCTTGTCCAGAAGCTTCACGGTTTTTAGAACTCTTTGTTTGGGTTGTTTCATCGATCAAATCTGCTGTTAATAAAGACTCTAACAGCCTAACGATTGCTAAAGGTATTGAATAAGGCAGTATAATGGACAACGTTTGTAATGATAACTCAACGTGGGGCAAATGTAGCGATGGTAACTGGTTATTAATTGTACCAATATCACCAACACGACGAACATCGGCGCCAGTTGATATTGCGATTACTGTCATCACCACAATAGCAACTAAAGGTGATGGAATAGCTTTAGTAAAGCGCGGTAGTAAATATACAATTAAGAGTGTACCTGCCACCATAAAGTACATAGGTAGTGGTTCACCAGCAAACTGTGCAATTTGAGCAATAAAAATTAGAATAGCAAGAGCATTAACAAATCCGGCTATAACTGTTTTGGGAATCAAACTAAAAAATCTTCCTAGCTTACAAACACCCATCAAAAACTGAATAATACCTGTTAGTATAGTTGCCGCAAATAAATATTCCAGACCATATTTTTCTACCAGCGTTGTCATTAACAGCGACATCGAACCTGTTGCCGCTGATATCATTGCTGGGCGCCCACCAAATATAGATATACTGATTGCAATACAAAATGATGTATACAAAGCAACCATTGGCGGAACTTTTGCTATTGCGGCAAAAGCAAGTGATTCAGGTATCAGCGCTAATGCAACAGTTATTCCTGCTAACACTTCGGTTTTAACATTACTTAATTCAATATTTTGATATTTTAATGTTAACCGTGTTAGCTCGGTATTTACTATTTTTACCCGCTCTTTTAATGACACCACTATGTAATCCTGCCTTCACGCAATTAAGAAAAGTTGCACCAGTCGATGAAGAAACCAGGTTTCTTGGAAGTTATATTAGCACCGTTATGCAAACGGCAATTCATTGAACTAGATAAAATCCGTAACTTTTATCAATAATTCACTATTTACGCGCAATATGTAAATCTTTGATAAATACTTTCAAAATTAAAGCAAACATGACAAAAAGACTACAGAAAAAAATTATCAGTAATGACATATACATGATTATGGTGCCGAATGCTACCAAATTCATGTATCCTCTAACATGTATTCTCTAATCAGATAATTTATTGAGCGTTGTAATGTCCAAAACTCAACATCTACGTCAGTTACTCGCGCGCAGAGAAATTCTAGTTATTCCCGGTATTTACGACTGTTTAGGCGCCAAACTTGCCGAGCAGTCAGGGTTTGACGTTGCTGCAACAAGTGGTTTTGGTATTGCTGCATCTACACTTGGTTTACCTGACTATGGTTTTATGACCGCTACTGAAATATTATACAGTGTAAGTAAAATTGCTCAGTCTGTAAATATTCCTATCATCGCTGATATGGATACAGGTTATGGCAACGCTTTAAATGTAATGCGAACTGTAAAAGATGCAGTACAGGCAGGTTTAGCAGGTGTAATTTTAGAAGACCAAGAATTCCCAAAAAAATGCGGGCACTTTGAAGGGAAGCGCGTTATTCCTACAGTTGAACACGTTGATAAAATTAAGGCAGCAGTTCAAGCGCGCGGTGATAGTGGTTTAGTAATTATTGCCCGTACAGACGCGCGTGCTGTGTTGGGTTTAGATGAAGCAATACAACGAGGACGTGCTTACATTAACGCAGGTGCTGATGTACTGTTTGTTGAGGCGCCGCAGTCAGTAGAGGAATTACAAGTTATTGCAGCAGCGTTTCCAAATATACCGCTTGTGGCAAATGTAATTGAAGGTGGGAAAACTCCTCAACTTTCAGCAAAAGAGTTAGAAGAGATGGGTTTTAAAATTGTCTTTTTTGCACTTTCAACGTTACTTGCTGCAACTAAGGTGATGAAAGCTTGTTTGCAAGAGTTGAAAGAAAAGGGGACGACGGCAGGTTTTACAGAGATGGTCAATTTTAGTGAGTTTAAAGAGATTATAGAGGTTGCTAAGTATTTGGAGATGGAAAAGCAGTTCCCGTAGGATAGGCATCTTGCCTGTCCTACAAATATATGGACAGGCGAGACGCCTATCCTACGTGTTCTTTTTATGACTGCAAAATCTCTCAAAAAGCCTTATATTTTGATAAAAACGAGTCATGTTACAGCCAATAATTATTTTGTATCGAAGCGAATTAACCTATGGGCAACAACAAAATAAATACAGAAGCATTTGACACACTGCTTGATACTCCTTATATAGAACTAATCGCTAAAGATAAATCAATACTCTTGCATCTTACCAAAGAACGGCATTTGATAGGACGCGATGGCGCCACTGCGGATTTAGTAGTTCCTACAGAGTGGACGGTGGTAGGTCGTACTCAGGCCGTTATTCGTAAAGAAAATAGCGATTACCGGATTTATGATGGTGATGGTACAAAACCCAGTACAAACGGCTTGTATTTTAATCACACTCGTATTACTCCAGAAACAGGGTATTCACTTAGAAACGGCGCCGAACTAAAGATTGGTCAAAATCCAGAAAACTTTGTATTACTAAAATATTATCGCCCTGGACAAGTAGCAGTAGCAACGCATCAACAAAAGTCAGTATCTCTAAAAAATGGCTTGGTTACAGTGGGAAGAGATGGAAATTCAACGTTAGTTCTAGACGCTCCAACAGTTTCTCGATGTCATGCCAAAATCACAAAGTCGCAGTCAGGTTACGTACTCGAAGATTGTAGCGCAAATGGTGTGTATGTAGACGCGCAAAGAATTAGTGGTAGTGTTGTACTCTCACAAAACACTAATATTCGTATTGGCCCATATACTCTGACATTAGTTGGTGATGAACTTCAAATAGCTGACCAAGGTAATCAAATTCGGATTGATGCTTGCGATTTAGTTTTGGAAACTAAAGGTAAACGGCGCATTGATGATGTTTCTTTGGCTATTGAACCCGGACAGTTAGTCGCTTTGGTTGGTGGTAGCGGCGCCGGAAAATCTACGATGATGCGAACCTTACTTGGAACTGAACAACCAACAAAAGGGGTAGTGTATTTAAATGGCGAGAATTTGCGAACTAACTTTAATATTTATCGCACACAAATCGGTTATGTCCCTCAAGATGATATTATTCATCGTGAATTAACTGTTGCCGAAGTCCTAAAATATGCGGCTCAATTGCGACTACCACCAGATATTAATGTTGCTCAAGTAGTGGACAAGACATTACAAGATGTGGAAATGTCACATCGTCGTAATGCTTTAATTAGCGAACTTAGCGGTGGACAACGTAAACGAGTTAGTATTGGTGTAGAGTTACTAGCAGACCCTAAATTATTTTTCTTGGATGAACCTACATCGGGACTTGACCCAGGTTTAGACAAAAAAATGATGCAGTTGTTACGGAAATTAGCAGACCAAGGAAGGACTGTTATTTTAGTAACACACGCAACCGCGAATATTAAATTATGTGACCGTGTAGTTTTTCTTGGTCAAGGTGGCAGATTATGTTATTTTGGAACTGCGGATGATTGCTTTCGGTTTTTCAATGTCACCCAAGACTTTGCCGACATTTATAACCAGCTTGAAAAACCTGAAAATGTCGTTGACTGTGCAGAAAGATATCACAATTCGGACGATTACCGACGTTATGTTACAAATCACCTTAGTCGTGGCAATCAAAAATCGCAGTCGAAATCAGTAAATCAAAAAGCTTCCAAAATATCATTACCTAAACAATTAAGTATACTAACAAATCGTTATTTTCAAATCCAAAAACGCGACCGTGTTAATCTTATATTAGCATTACTGACGGCGCCTATTGGGATTAGTTTAATTATGGTGGCACTGGGAAAAAAAGCCCCCTTTATTATACCAAGTAACGGAGATGCAACTTTGGCGCCTCTAGCGTTGCGAGTTTTATTTGTTTTTACTTGTTCAGCTTTGTGGGTAGGTCTTTCAAGTTCACTACAAGAAATTGTCAAAGAAGCAGCGATTTATTTACGTGAAAGACTAGTAAATTTAAGTTTGTTCGCTTATATTGGTTCTAAATTGACAATTTTAAGTGTTTTAGCAGTTTTACAAACCGTATTAATTGCGTTAGTGATTTTTATCGGCTTTAAATCACCTCAACCAACGTTGATATCTTGGCATCTAGGACTAATCATTACAACATTTTTAACATTATTTACAAGTTTTAATTTAGGTTTACTCGTTTCAAGTGTAGTTAAAAACGGCAGTCAAGCAAATAGTGCCTTACCGCTTTTACTAATACCTCAAATTATATTTTCTGGTGTATTATTTAAAATGGAAGGTATTGCGAGTAAAATTTCCTGGCTGATGTTGAGTCGGTGGTCTATTGGCGCCTATGGTAGTATACTCAACGTCAATGCAATGGTTCCCCCAGCAACAAAATTACCTGATGGTAGTACAGTTCCTCAACCATTTGAAATTTCTTCTGTTTATGACCCAACTTGGGCAAACTTAAGTTTAAATTGGGGTATTTTATTACTACACTCACTAATTTATTTATGTTTAACCTGGTGGCTACAAAAGCGCAAAGATATCCTGTAGGTTAGGCGTCTCGCCTGACCTTATTTTTTTGATTTACTATGGAAATTATGAGTATTTGTATTGTTAATTATAACATCAATAGGACTTACGATGCTGTCGCAATAACTCATAAAGGTGCGTGACGCTACAAGTCTTACATCTATGTTTAAATTCCCTTATAGCGTCACGCACCCTACGATTTTTTACAAACACTTAATTGTTTTTGTTCTTCCGGATGACTATTAAAATAATCTTTGAGCCAAGTACAACCTTCATTTAATAGTTCATTCAAATCTTTAAGGCGCCATACTATTGCAGTACCGTCTTCACTCGCTGTACCTAAAAGCTTACTATCTGGACTAAAATTTACGCTTCTAACAATACCTTCATGTCCTCTCAATTCTGCTAGTTGCTTTCCAGAAGATGTCCAAAGTCTAACAGTTCGATTAGTTGAACCTGTGGCAATTAACTTACCATCTTCGCTAAAACTCATATTTTCAACCTTGCCCTGATAAGTCTTAAATGCTACCAATTTATTTCCAGAATTATCCCAAATTTTCACTGTCACATCATCACCAGAGGTAGCAAATTGTTTATTGTTGTTACCAAAATTTAGCGCATTTACTCTACCTTTATGTCCCTGACGTTCAAATATCAGTTTACCATCGTTGTTCCATAACTTGACGACGCCCTTTTCTCCACCAGTAGCAATAAATTTACCATCTGAGCTAAATCTGAAACTTCGTATTTTATCGCTGTAAGGCAGTTGCAATGGATGCATCAATTCGCTGTTAATATTATATAGCTTAAGTGTGCCATCTTTCCCAAGTGTACCAATTACCTTGACGTGGCGAAATTCTCCAAAATTAAGGCTTGTTATTCCACCCTGATAGGTATCAAGTATTCTATATAATGTCCAATTAAGTTGTCTATCAATTTTCCAAAGTTTCAGCAAACTTCCACCTGTTGCAATTAGGCGCCCATCTGGACTAAAACGGACGCTCATAACACTTCTCCCTGCATCCAACTCTCTCAAATTCCTCCCTTCGGCATCTGAAAGAATAATTTTACCATTTTCCCCAGAAGTAGCAATAAATTTACCATCTTTACTAAAGCGAATGCTGGTGACAGTAGTTTTTTCATGCCCTTTGATTTTAATGAGCGGCTTTTCTTGAATGTCCCACAATCGTATAGTACTATCCTCTTTTCCTACAGTAGCGAGTACACTTTCATCTGGGTTAAAACGAATACTTTCGATACTGCCTTGGTGAGCTTTAAATTCTTTCAAAAGCTTACCATCTAATGTCCATATTTTAAGTGTTCCATCTTTACCTGATGTAACAAGTTTTTCATCCTTTTTGCTAAAACGAACGGTTTCCGCACTCCCCTGATAAGCGCTAATGTTTTCTTTCTCTTTTCCAGACAAATTCCAAAGTCTTACTGTCCCATCTCCTCCTGCTGTAGCTATTAAATTATCATTGCTATTAAATTGCACACTGTTAACAGAACCTTTATGACCTTTAAATTCTGCTACCAATGTTCCACTCAAATCCCATAATTTTGCCGTACCATCCTCACTTGATGTTACAATTTGCTCACCCGAAGTACTAAGAATAAGGCTTTTGATACTTTTTGTATGAGCTTGGAACTTCTTTATCTCTTGCCCCGACATATTCCAAAGTCTAATTGTACCATCTTCCCCAGATGTAACAATTAGCTGTTTTTTTTCACTAAAACGCACATGGTTAACACTACCCTGATGCCCTTCAAATTTTACTAAAGGCTTTCTCGCTTTTGATAATGATTTCTTTGTATCCCACAATTTTGCCGTACCATCACTTCCTGCTGTCGCTATATATTTATCATCTGCAATAAAACGAACGCTTGTAACGGCGTAGTTTCCATGAGCGTTAAATTCTTCAGGTAAATTTTTTCCTGATAAATCCCATAGCTTTACAGTACCATTCTTTCCACCTGTTGCTATTGTTTTACCATCTTGATCAAAACTAACGCTATTTATACCATCTTGATTAGTTTCATTTTGGTTTGTTTGGCTGATGCTATCTAAAATTGTTTGCAACACAAACAACGGACTGACTGCTGGATACTTTTCGGTTGATATCTTATTTTTTATCAAGCTGAATGGTTCTTTTATTAAAGCTTGCAGTTCTTGCCCGGTTTGCATTGCTGCTAATAAAGCTTCGATTTGTACGAATTCAAACTGTTGTAAAGCTGTATAACCTGCCTGCTCTAACTTGGTCGTTCTGGCTTCTTGTTGTTGCCACACTGTCCCCAACACTAAACTTAATACCATAAATAAGCCAAAAACCACCCCAATAAAAGCACCTCTCCTTTGTAGTTTTTCTTTCTTTCGCAGTTCTAGACTTTTTTCAATGAATAACTGCTGCGGTTTACTAATTTGTTTCTGCAAGTAATCTTCTGCTACTGCTAAAGGCGCCCCCCTTAACAAAGCTCCATCATCCTTGTTACTATCTACCCATTGCTGTAACGCTAGTTTCAACCCTTCTTGCCAAGTCCGAAACTTACGGTTCTCTTGCATCCATTGTCCCAGGCGCCGCCAATGTTTAATCAGCGCTTCATGCACAAGTTCCACCGTTTGCTCCCTAGTTGGCTCATTATAATTTGTCACAACCAAACGTTCGGATGCTAAATGCGTTACCAAATTCCAATTCTCGTCTAATACATCCTCGCGCGTTCCTAACTTCCTGGTATCTTCCGTACCTTCACCAGGTTGTACTAACTGAATAAAAATCTGTTGCGCTTTTTCTTGCTGTTCAACACTCAATCTTGCATAAACCGCTTCAGCATAATTAGCTAGTGCTTGCTCAACACCTCCTATTATTTGATACGCTTTATGCGTCAACCAACCTGAGTGTTGGTGCTTCCATAATTGAGTTAGGGTAAATTCAAGCAACGGTAAACGTCCTTCTCCATCATGAATATCATTAATTATTGCTTCGCATAAACCCGACTCTAAATCAAAGCCTAACTTAGTTGCAGGAAGTGTTATCGCGCGTTTTAACTGTTCGCGGTTCATTTGTACAACAAGTTCAGGTTGATACTCTTTGAGTGCTTTGCCAAATGGTTCGTAATCGAGCAGTTTAATTAAAAAGTCTACCCTTAAAGTCAGTACTACTGTACAAAATGATGCGTTATTTATCGTGTACAACAAATTATCCAAGAACATTTTGCGTTCAGATGTGTCTGTGCAGAGAGTGAAAATTTCCTCAAATTGGTCTACAACGAGTAAAACGCGATGATTTGATGAAGACAGACGTTCAATATTATTATGTAGAGCTTGTGTATTATTATGTAACTCGGTTTCTAATTTTTGTAGGCACCAATTATTTTGGTTTCCTTCATCTAATACTAACGCCTTAGCTAAAGATTCAAAAGCATTTTTTAGAGGACGGAACGATATTATTTGCCAATGATTTGTATTACAGTTACGTAACTGAGGAATTAAACCAGCAAACACCAACGATGACTTACCACTTCCAGAGGCGCCGACTACAGCAACTAAAGGTTTTCTATTAACTGCGGATACTAACTCAGATGTTGCTTCCTCTCTACCGAAAAAGTATTGAGTATCTGTTTCCCTAAATGCAGCTAAACCTTGGTAGGGGCAAAACGAAATTATTCCTAAATTTTGCCAGGTTGGAGGTGTTTCTGTTTGATTTTGAATTATTACAGGCAGCCAGCTTGCACAAGGAAATTGTCGTTCTTGTTTTCGCAAGAGTTTACGCGCGTTTTTGATTGAACCATACAACGACTCGCCTTTTGTGAAATGTAATAAAAAATACTTTAAAAAATCCTGTGCTATTTTATCAGGAACCTGTTCACGCATTACAATAACTTGGGGAATATGTAATTGCTCTAACTCATAAGCAATACCCAAACCATCACAAGAATTAAAAAATGCTATTTGCAAGCGCTTTTTAATCGCGACTTGTAAAGCATCATTTAATTCTCCCATTGTCAAACTATCGTAACTATTTATAAAAATTCTACCAGAAGTAGAGTTATCAGTCTTTGAGTGTCCAGAGAAAAATAGAATATCCCAACCGATATTATCTTGCAGATGGTGACATAATTCTTCACGCGAAGGCTGTTCGAGCAAGACAATTTCTGCCTCACCGCAATATTTTTCTAATTCAATTCTGTCAGCATCTACATTTATTCGTGTAGTGTCACCCAGAATAATCAAAATTCTAATTTTTTCCCGTAATGGTCGCTCACCCCGTTCAGCATTTGGCGAACTTAAAGCCACTTCTGCCCGCGCGTACTTATTTATTGCGCCCCACAAATGCCAAGGAAGTTGACGCAGTTCATGGCAAGAACTACAAATAATAACTCTAATTTCATCTTGATGTTGCTTTAATTCTTTTAGACAACTGATAACAGGAATAAAATCATTTGAACTCAACCATGAATTAAAATTCTTTAATAAACTCCGTGACTTGCGTTTAAAATCTTTACTTAGCGATTCAATATTTACGCTTCTACTATTAATAGCTTTAATTCTAAAATTACCATATTGACCGCGATAGGTATTTTGCCAATCATTCAACAAAGAGATTAAAGTAGTATTTGCAGGTAATTTAGCTGTAACCGTCCGATACGCGCGTTCTCCTTCATTTGCAATTTCTAAGTTCACGTTAAATTCAGTCTCGAAGTCACCATCAAACTTAATAATTATCAACTTCTTCATAAGCAATGCTCAATTTAAAATTTTATCAGCCCAAAGATAGATTGACGTATAATTGTTTATCTGATTTGTAGTAGGGTTATTAGATTAACCCTAAACTGTAATACAAATTTAATTGCAGCTTTTATGCAAAATGAAAAAATTCCCTTAATAAAGCTTTTTAAGGGTAGTAGTCTGTGTCATTAATTCTTGTAGGTTAGGCCAAAGCGCTTGACGAACACACAGGCGAAAGTATCCACCTGCCCCCATAATGTAATAAAAAACTCAATGGGAGGAATAGATACAACCGTAAAACAAGGCGAAAATTTCGTCCAAAACAGATAAATTCTCTCCAAAATCAGCCATAAAACCTCCGAACGGTCGTTTAAATGGCATCCTTGCCCGCCCTAATATTGGGATGGGCTTATATTCCCTGTGATACAAGACTTATAGCCTTGTCATGTCCATATTAGTCAAGTTTTTTTGCAAAAAAACTTGACTAATGCCCGTTCAATCAAAAACAATGAGATTATGTCTGTATCTGAAATAGAGGCGTATGACAAAGCTTAAAACAGTAGCTGAAACAGTTCGTAAAAAAATTGAGGCAACGGAAGAGGGATATTGGGCATACGCTGACTTTTCTGCCTTGCCTACTACTGCCGTAAGCAAAGCACTTTCACGCATGGCGAATTCAGGAATGCTCGAAAGAGTAAGTAAAGGCATTTATTATCGTCCACGCCAAACTAAGTTCGGTAAAAGTCACCCATCACAAGCTGAAATCCAAAAATTAGCAACAAAACATCAATTAATTGATAATCTACATCCGTCAGGAATAAGCGCTGCTAATTTATTAGGATTTACAACTCAAAACGTAATACATGGAGAATTTGCTACATCCGCTGGCAGCGCTCCACGTAAAATTATCGGCTATAAAGCCAAGTTACATACCCGTAGACCATCTACATGGGACAATTTGTCTAATATTGATGCTTCATTATTGGATTTTTTGAGAAATAAAGGTAAATTTTGTGATTTATCTCCCGACAATACAAAGCGTCTGTTGCTTAAATATTTTCGAGAAGAATCGCGTTTTGAGAGGATTTTAGAAGTTGCATTAAATGAACCTCCAAGGGTTAGAGCAATGCTAGGCGCCATTGGGCAAGAACTACGTAAAAGTAAAAGTAAATTAAAAATACTTAAGGATAGTTTAAATCCTATCTCTCGTTTTGATTTTGGCGCCTTGTGTAATCTTCGCTATGCAAGGGAGTGGCAATCTAAATGATGCTTTTTGAAAGTCCCGATTTTGAAGACGCTATTAAAGCTGCCCAAAATCATTTTAAGAATCTAGGTTTAACTGAGCAGTTTATTGAAAAAGACTATTATGTGACTGAGGCATTACGAATTGTAGCACGTCATTTCCGGTTTACGAGCGTGGAAGAAGCTTGTAAAAGCGCAAGAATGGAATAGTTTCGCTGATGTAAAAGCTACTTCTCTTTTTAAACCCGACCAAGTAAAAAACTTCGTTGTGTTTAATATTGGAGGAAATCAATATAGGTTAATAACCTACATAGACTATAAAAATCAAATAATATTTATTCGTCACTTCTTAACTCATGCTGAATACGATGAAGAAAAATGGAAAGATGACGAATGGTTTGATAGTTAACATTATTTAAAACATTATTTTAGTCCGAACTAAGATTGTTGACTTACCAATCGAGCGTAAAAAACAACACTTGTATCACTACAATGATAAAATGCAAAACGAAAACACCAGTTACACCAACTTACTCATATCCTTCCCCCCGCGCCCCATAAAATCTGAA
>NZ_JBXXZH010000122.1:0-27268 GCF_059640475.1 Calothrix sp. CBUCES-K 9914 | reverse complement strand
AATTAAATCATCCTCAATTTTATTCAAATCAATGATTTTTTCTCGTTTGTGAGAAATCCGGGTTTAGACCAAGGAGAACCAGCATTTGGTGTACCTAACATTATTAAATGTTGAACAATTTCATTTCCACCCTCACGCTCAATAAACCAACGTGAAACTAAACCACCCATTGAGTGGGCAATAACATGCAATTCTTTGCCGTGGTTTGGTTCCAAGCCAACTGCTTCTAAACGTTGGCGTAATAACTGAGCATTTTTCTGAATGCTAGTGTTGAGATTCTCATAGTCAAAAGTCAACACTAAATCATATAGTTCGTTAATTGATTGTTCTCCAATTTTGGTCTTTTGAACACTGCTAACTAGGCTTTCAGTGTCACCTATAATACCATGAATGTAAAGTAAAATTTTCTGAGATTGTGCAACTTTTGCTCTAACATTTTCTAACTTTTTGTTGCCCGAATTAGGAATTAGTTTGCCATCTTCACCAATATCAGCTATAGCTAAAATTGGATATTCAAAGGGGGCGCCTAGTGTTTGAGTCACCAGTTTTTGGAATAAAATTTTAACTGAGCCAGATACACTACGGCTACTATTTGTTGGGCTAGGTAAATGAGCTAAAAGAATTTCTGTTTTGCCATCTCCAGTTTTGACTCCTCGACCTAAAGGGACGTAAAACTCACCGTCGTAAGCTAATGGTAAAATATGTTCATTTTCTCCCAAAGTTGTATTTACTAATAATTTGAGCGGCGTTTCTGGTGTAATAGATGTGTAATTTTGCACTTCTGTTAACTCTAAAACACTCAGCCCTGGATCGCTACCTCTACTAGTGGTAAATTGGAAAGGTTGGGATACGGTTGGGTCTTGCGTTAAGATAGGTGGTAAAACTGGATTCGTTACATCTCTGGTGATTTGCGGAACGGTAATTAGGTTTGCTTTTGCCTGTAAACCTGGATGAGGTTGTAGTTCCACTACACCATCAAGTAAGGTAGTACTTTCACTTTGCTTAAGAAGCTTGGCATCTTGTGGACGCACGTAAGTAAGCGTGACTTTCTTAGTCATCCAATCATCATAATTTCCCCCAGGACTCTTCTTGATTTGACGAGAATTTACTTGCTCCATTTGGTATGTCAAGTTACCATTAGTTTTTTGTAGTGTTTCTAACAGAAAATAAGAAAAAACCCCTCTGTCTTTACCATCTTTATCTCTACATTCTTCTGCTACTTGGTCGGCTCGGCAAGCAGCAAGAACAATGTGCTTTGCTTTTAACCACTCAACATCTGTCGTCTCATTACTTAAGAACTGGTTTAATGCAGCTTTATCTTGAGCAAAAATAAAGCTGTCTAAAGTTCGCTGCGAATTTATTGGTGCCTGCGCCTGACGTACTTTTACTTTTGGGTCTCTTGTACCTGTAGCTGAGTGACAGCAATCCATGCACTCCATTATTGGTAGTAAATATTAACAATTCCCAGACTAGAGTGTTGACTGATAGCATAAGTTATCGAACCAAGATTTTCAACTTATCCAAAAGCACCCAGTTCAACTTCAATATCCTCACTATCATTTACTTGCCAAGTAAGATTAATCGAATCCTATTTGTCTTGAAATAGAACAATTAAATATACTTCATCAACAGCGTAAACAGCAGCGTCACGAAGGGCACCTTTAGTAACAAACACAAGTTTCAATAATTCTATGTGCGGACGAAGTAGAGACTTTACGTGTAAGCGTGTCTACTTGTTTTCCTGAAATATCGAAGCGAATTCAATACAGCTCGGTTAAGTCGTAGGTTGCTGTACGCTCCAATAACCCAACAGAAATCACGAAATGCACCCCCTTTTATTGAACGCTTGAAAACTAAAACTGCAACAACACAAAAAGGTCATTTTGTAGTTGTTATACGGGCGTAACATACTCTTACAATAGGTAAATCGCCATACCAAAAAAAGGCACAAAACGTAACCAGCGTTTACTGCTTTCTACTGGTTCGCTACTTCCAATCAGCATAAATTGAAATAAGCCAAATAGCAATAAATCAACGCAGAAAGCAATAGTTAAACGTTGGGGCAATGCGTAATGTATAAAATATAGCGCTCTCTCATGGAAATCACCAAATTCAGGTCTACCAATGAATAACCAGATTATAGAAATAATACCAACAATTAAACC
This sequence comes from Calothrix sp. CBUCES-K 9914, assembly GCF_059640475.1. NCBI lineage: Bacteria > Bacillati > Cyanobacteriota > Cyanophyceae > Nostocales > Calotrichaceae > Calothrix > Calothrix sp. CBUCES-K 9914. The sequence goes on along the minus strand of NZ_JBXXZH010000122.1, from coordinate 25,103 downwards.
AGTCCACCCAAACACACGATTAAGTTGTATATTTTCTTTAGTTTCGACAATGTTATTAACGTTATTAACCTCGCGTAATGCCATATAAGGAATTAAAAAAGTATTCGTGAGGAACATAGCTAAACTCCAAATTAACAGCTTTGGAAGTCCTTGGCCTTTTTTATCCTTTAGCATTACAGGTAAGAACATAAACATCCAAGCTTCAGCAAAGTTAAATAACGCTTCCTGCCAAGGATGAACAACAGGCGCCTGTATATATGTAAATCCCAGTAAGTTGAAAATCGGTAGAATAAAAAAGAAGTTTATTGACTCGTTGATAATTTCTTGTATTGTTTGTGGCTTAATAGCCCAAACTGGTTCACCACTCAATAGTTGTCCTGTTGGAGAAAGTAGCAACACATATACATAGCAAATTACAACTACCCACAGTAGAATTGATATTGTACTTGAACGTTGGTTTTGATTAGACTGTTCCATTCTTTACGTTTTATTTTCTAATATTGGGTAATACTTTACTCTTGACGTTGGCAGTTAGGACAATAATATATACGTCTTCCTCCGAGTGTTTGTTTCAAAATTTCTGTACCGCATAAGTGGCAAGGTTGACCATCTCTACTAAATACCCAATGACGATATGCTTTACGCGGTTGACCTGCGGCTTTTAATTTATTCGCGATTGTGATATCATTCGTGATACCCTTGGTAATATAAGATTTACGAGGAATCACAATTATTGCTTCTGCTAATTTTTCGATTTGTCTAGCAGTGCAATCAACCGGACGTAGTGAAGGGTATATACGAGCTACAAATAAAATCTCGCTACGAAGGTAATTACCCAACCCACATAAAAATTGTTGATTCAATAGTAGTGATGGGAACCCGCGACGGTAAAATTGTTTATCAAGTAAACGCTGATGGATGTGTTCGATAGTTGTAGCTTCATCCAATACATCAGCACCAAGATTCTTTAAAAATGGATGTACGGCAATTTCTGCGTCGCTAAGAACTGCAATATCTGATGCACTATATAGCAAAGCTGATTTCTTAGAAGTGTGAATTGCTAGACGCAGTTGTCTATTTGTCGTAGGGTAACTATTTGCCGCGCGTATATACCACACTCCATAAAGTTGGTTATGACTATATATACTAAGGTCATTGCTAAATCGAATCAACAGTGACTTACCTTTGGGTTTGACAGAAATAACTTGCTCGCTTGCCAAAATTGGTTCAAACTGCTTAAGTGAGTCGAACGCAAAAAATATGTTTGTAATAGGTAAATTGCAGATAGCTTTGGCAATTTTATCTGCTGCTAACTTTATCTCAGGTCCTTCGGGCATTTGATTATTTCATCTATAGAAACAAAACTTCGTAATTGTCTTCCCTCTAAAGGCATAGAATAACATCCCAAAGATTTAAGATATTCAACTGCCATTGCCGAAAGCTCCCAAGCTTGGTGTTCTTCGATTTTTACTATCGGCGCCTCAAAAATGGGAGCATTGGTAAAAGAGTGTAACTCCTTTATTCTCTCAGATTTTAGTCGTAAACTCTCCAAAATTGATGTATTATCCCAAGACCACTGCCAAGTGTAACTTTTGTAAGAGAAAGAACCGATAGGTGTAATTAAAGCTTCGACTTGTACTTGTTCCTGTTCATCTTGAAATTGAAGTGTTCCAACTTCTTGGTCAAACCACCAAGTCGGAAACGTGCCAAAAGCATACTTATCCTTCAAATCTTCTTGCTTGCGCTCAAGATTTTTCAAAGACTGCTCAAAAAACATCGCAAATTCATCTTTCGTCATTTTGTTCATAATATGTAGGGTGCGTGACGCTACAAAAAAACTTCAACTAACATTATAAGACTGGTAGCGTCACGCACCGACTTGCTTTTCATCCTCTCAACCGTTCTACTTCTTCCAAAGTCAACGAAAGTATTTGTGCAACCTGCATTGCGCTCATTCCTGTTTGCAATAATTGAGATGCAGCATTTACTCTTGCTTGCCGTTCAGTATCCGCGCGCTGTTCTGCTTCTTGAGCGCGTTGTTCTGCTTCTTCACGTTGTTGCCGTTCAGCTAATAAACGTTGTTCAGCTAATAAACGTTGCTGTTGTTCGAGTTGAGCAAGTAGTTTTGCCTGCTTGCGTTCTCTGTTTATTTCGACAGTAGTTGAAAATTTTTCTCCATCTGGATGGTAAATTTCAAGTGTCACAGGTGTTAGTACAAACTTTATTTTTAATCTTGGACTTACCCAGTTGTTTATCTTTTTAATCGGTTTTAATCTTTTATTTGTACGTACCCAGCCAATTAAATTATTTTTCTTCGGGTCATAAAGGTAGTATTCTTCGACACCATGCGTTTGGTAGAAGTTAAACTTCTCCTCCATTTCAGTACGCTTATTACCTGGTGAGAGAATTTCAAATACTACTTGCGGCGCCACATTACCTTCAAGATGCTGTATATAGGAACCCCTATGGCCTTTTGGTCTACCGAATATTACCATTACATCTGGCGCACAGTTGATATTACTATCATCCTGAACTGGATACCATAATAAGTCTCCGGCTACAAATACATCTAAAAAAGCTTCAAACAGTATTTCTAAACCTTCTTTGATTAAAACAATCCAACTATACTGTAGTGTATTATCCGCCATCGGTTGACCGTCGCTTTCTGGGTAGATGTCCAAGTCGGCGGTATCCAATTCTGTTACTTGTCGTACCATATTACAGCACCTCCAGATATATTGAGGTAGTTATCCTCAGTGTAGATGGTAGATGTGGTAAATTTCCACCGCATTAACAAGTATTAATCTACTACGAATTACAGATGCACTGTTTGACTACTTGTGACAAATGTCAAACTGACATACGTTTCGTCAAAAAATAGGTATTTATTTTTACCACAAAGACACAAAGGACACAAAGAAAGGGAAGGTTTTCACAACTTATATAATATTGTTATATTTAGAGGTACATTACCTGACTTTTAGATAATGACAAACATAGTGCAAGCTCAGATGGAAGACGCAGCAACTATTTTAGAGTTGCAAAAATTAGCTTATCAATCTGAGGCACAGATTTACAATGATTTTAGTATTCCACCTTTGACCCAAACTTTAGACGAGTTGAAATGTGAGTTCGTGCGTAAAATTTTTTTGAAGGCACAATTTGAAAATGTAATTATAGGGTCAGTCAGAGCTTATCATGCTTCTGACACTTGTTATATTGAGCGTCTTATTGTCCACCCTAATTTTCAGAGACAAGGTACAGGTACAAAGTTAATGGAGCAGATAGAGTTACACTTTAAGCAAGCTCGATGCTTTGAACTTTTTACTGGACATCGAAGCAAACATAATATTCTTTTTTACGAACGACTTGGATATAGCGCATTCAAGAGTGAAGAAATAACAAAGGACTTGGTTTTTGTGTTTATGGAAAAATATAAATAAAACATTCATTATTAAATATGGTTGTATTGCATAAGCTATCTGACTTTATTAATTCCGTATCTGTTCCAAACGTACTTCCGAGCTATTATTATCAAGGATATGCAAATGCTAAATTGAAGCAGCTTCCTCGTAGTGGGTTGGCAGAAGAAGTTGCGCGCGGTTTAATGCGACACTTAGAAAAAGACGCGCGCTATTCACAGGAAGGTAAAATGTACGGTATATTACTAGTAGAATTGGCAACAGGCGAACACAGAGTATTAAAAGCCTTCTCTGGGCTATTAAATGGAGAAAGTTATGTAGAAGGTTGGGCGCCACCAATAAGTGGACGTGAAGAAGTTATATTAGATGAAGCGGACGTTTTGAGTAAGTTGGATGCAATTAAACAGGAAATAATTAGTTTACAACAAATTCCAGAACGACAAGAGTATGAAAAATGGTCACATCACTTTTCTCTTGAAATAGAACAATTAAATATACTTCATCAACAGCGTAAACAGCAGCGTCACGAAAGGCGCCTTTCATCTACATCTAATAGTATAATAGAAGAATTAGAAGCAGAAAGTCGTCGCGATGGTATTGAGAAGAAACTTAAGAAACGTCAACGCGACGAAGTGTTACATCCATTAAAGCAAATAATCGATTCCGCAAACGCGCGTATTACAGAACTCAAACAACAACGTCAAGAACTATCGCGTCAACTTCAAACCAAAATGCACGCACTCTATTCGCTGACTAATTTTTTAGGGTTGTCACAATCTTTACAGCAATTAATGCCAAAAATACCCACAGGAACAGGTGAATGTTGCGCTCCAAAATTACTACATTACGCTGCCACAAATAACTTAAAACCTTTAGCAATGGCAGAGTTTTGGTGGGGAGAATCTTCCGGTGATAAGATTATTGGACAATTTTACGGCGCCTGTGTAGAACGTTGTCAACCAATAATGGGATTTTTATTATCCGGTTTACACAACACAAACCACGACACAAACATAGAAACGTTATACGAAGACGAATATATTATAGCCGTTAATAAACCTTCTGGATTACTATCAGTTCCCGGTCGCTACCTTAATACTCAAGACAGTGTACTGAGTCGTTTGCGTAATTTGTTACCCGATGGAATGAAACTTATTCCCGTACATCGTTTAGACCAAGACACTTCAGGTATTTTACTCATCGCGCGTAACTTAGATATATATCGTCAACTAGCGAAACAGTTTGAGCAAAGACTTGTTCACAAAGTTTATGAAGCAGTACTTTCTGGTGATATAGATACAGATAGAGGTGTTATAGAGCTTCCACTATGGGGAAACCCAGAAAACCGTCCATATCAGGAAGTACACTGGAAATATGGCAAACCCTGCACAACTCATTACAAAGTTATAAACAGAGACAATTACACACGTGTAGAGTTTACACCATTAACAGGGCGCCCGCATCAATTACGAGTTCACGCCGCTGATAAACAAGGTCTTGGTACACCCATTTTAGGTGATAGATTGTATGGTGATGGTAAAGTAGAAAGACTATATTTACACGCGAGTGAACTTTGCTTTACTCATCCCATTTTAGGAAAGTTCTCTATATCCTCTGTGTCTCCGTGGTAAAAATTCTTAACCTTGATGCAAATAAAACTCAAACCGTCCTTTAAGTTGTTCAACCGTTAACTTTTGTGTCCAATACTCAATCAGCGCGCGACCAAAAGCCCAAGCATTGCGGTCAGGCGCCGATGTATTATCGATAAGGAGAACCCAAATAGAGCGTAAGTCAAAGTTGAGAGGGTTTGCACTATCGGGACTCAACAGCGAAAATAATTCGTATGCTATTTGTAATTTACCAATCACAAGGGGTAACTGTTCAGCGGGTATTTTCTGTGCAAGTAAATTAGCAAGTGCTGGAGAACCAGTAGACATGGTAGAAATAAATTGTAAAACCGGACTTTTCAGCAGCGCAGTTATTCCCTGTGCTGTAGTCATTTGGAAAGTGTAATTGTCTATAATCTTTGCAGCAGCTAAACTCTTTGTATCAACATCACGTAAAAATCTCGCTAGTCGCTGTTGTTTTGCTGGGTTGATTGCTTCGACCAAGGCAAGCGATAATGTATCTATTCCCCATCCTTGTCGATTTGCTTTGATATCGCTTGTAACTACAGGTAATATGATACTGCAGAAATTATTGAGTAACTCCGCGCGGTATTGTATAGCTTCACGAATAGCAATTTCTTTAGGCCTTTCTCCCCATTGCCAATCTAGTGGCAGTTTCCATTCTCGAATCGGACGCAGTTTATCAACTTGGGTTACAATTGCGATGATTGGTAAATCGCTCACTTCAGTTTTTACATCACGCAAAAAGTCTGCATCGATTTGTAATGAAGGGTCGAGAACGGGTGTGACTAGTAATAATAAATCAGCTTTGCGTGTGTACTCAATTACTGTATCACGAAGGGTGCCGCTATTAACTTGTTCGTAACCTGGGGTATCTAATAAGGTTAATTCTTCTTTACTTTCGGTTTGCCAATGATAGCTTTGAATTTTATCTGTACTTGGTAGTACATCCACTTCAGCAAGTTCAGATTGGAATAGTGTATTGATTAAACTGCTTTTCCCGGCGCCAGTACGACCGACAATAAGAATATTAACAGGTTTGAGTTCAACTTGTTCAATAGGTTGAGCTTGAACAAGAATATCTCGTAGAGTTTCGGTTTTTGGTTGCGGTAATTCTGTTGTTGTGGGTGCTGTAGGTATAGTGATTTTGGCTTTACCACTGTAGAGAGTAACAGCTTGCTTACACAAATTTCTCAAAGCAGCTTCACGCATCAGCTGGTTTAAATTTCCCAGTAACTGCTGATTAGCTTTGTTATTGTAACCTTGCGACGCGCGCTTTGCAACAGCAGCGGCTGGGTTGAGTAGCCATTGTGCTGCATTCCATACACGTAGTAATTTACGCGCGGAAGGTTCGAGCTTTTGGTAGACTTCGTATGCTTCGTATGCTTGTGCAATACTAATTTGGTTTAATGCGGGTGATAGCTTTTGCATCCAGCTATCCATATCATCAACCGTTCCCCGAATTAACCCATAAGCTTGAGGAACGTAGATATTTAGCTGAGGGTATTTTACATCAGGATAATAGATTTGGGCAATTGCCGATACTAAATCTACACATCGCTGCCAAAAAGTTTGTAAATCTTCCCAAATTGCTGTATCGTCTTGTGATGCTTCTAAAACTTGTTTTAAAGCGCTTTCAATTTGACTCGCTTTCGTTCCAACTGCAACTTCATCATTTTGTGTAGATTCTAACTCGCGACTTACTTCTGCTACAACTTGTTCGACTTGCGCTAAAACAGGCTTCGTCCACTTAACTAGTAACTGGCGCCAGATAACGAATACAATAGTAAAGATGCCCCAAATCCAATTTAGTCCCCATACATGGATTTGTACTCCCGCAGCAACCAAGAGAAAACCGATAATAGATGCGACAGGAAGTCCTAGAACTAGCCATTGCCAAAGTTGTAATCGTACCATTGTACTGTTCCCATTTCAGCTTCTTCCTCTATTATTTAACAATTAAATCCCTGACTTGATCATCAGACATTCCCAATGCTTTACTAATTGCAGTTTCAACTTGGCTAGTTTCGGTAACGGGAAACTCGAATACAACCTCGCTGAGTGGGGAATTTTTGGTTTGTACTTTAACACGCGATATACCCTTGTTTTTATCAACTTCAACAAAAATAGCTTTCGGCGCCACTCGTAAAGGCAGTGCAACGGCTACAATTTGAGGGAGTGGTTTTGCTCGTTCCACCTGTAGATATTTTTCAGTATTTATGGAGCGATTTAAAACACTATACATAGCAATACCACTGAAAGTCCAAAAGCCCAAAGCGAGAATAGGTAGAGGTAGCCATAATTCAAAAAAAGTTGCACGTAGCCCTTTAAACAATTTCGATTCAAACATATTATGTTAATTTTACTAGTGGAAGATGATGTAGACCAATTAGAACCGATACGTGCAGCACTTGCAAAAGCGGGACATACCGTAGATGCAGTAGAAGATGGAGACACAGCACAATGGTTAATGTCGCAGAAAGATTACGACTTATTAATTTTAGATTGGATGCTGCCCAGAGTGAGCGGAATAGAACTGTGTCGGCAATATCGTAACAGCGGTAAAACTGCCCCAGTATTGATGTTGACAGCAAAAGACACAACTCTGGATAAAGTAATTGGTTTAGATGCAGGCGCCGACGATTATTTAGTCAAGCCCATAGATATAATTGAATTACTCGCACGAGTACGCGCGCTAGGTAGACGCTCACCACTATGGCAAAGCGATACATTGACACTATCATCGTTATATCTCGACCGTAATAATTTAACAATTACAAAAGACAACATTACAACGCAACTATCGGGTCGTGAATTTCAACTGATGGAGTATTTAATGCGTCACCCTCGTCAAGTATTAACTTACACCCAAATCGAACAAGCATTATGGGGATGGGGAGACGAACCAGAAAGCAACGCTATTACCACCTTAGTACGTAGGTTAAGACAAAGACTGCAAACAGTAGGCGCCAAAGATTGGTTAGAAAACGTTTACGGTATAGGTTATCGTCTTAACATTCTGTGAATAAACCTGGCAACGGATGATAAACGGATGTAACGGATAGTGGCACATAAAAACCGTAGGGTGCGTGACGCGATAAGGGAATTTCAACGTAGATATAAGACTTGTAGCGTCACGCACCAACTCATGATTTTGTGTGATATCATGTCCGGTTGATTACCCATAATTCCCGATATGTAGAGACCGTATTAATTCGGTCTCTACGAAGGTTTTATTATGGTTATGTACCCGGACATGATATGACTCCCCAGTTTCTTTACAAAGATTGCACTTCTTCTACTGTTAAAGAGAGAGCTTGTGCAACTTGTTCTGCACTTAACCCCATTTGCAATAATTGAGGTACGGCATTCAACCTTGCCTGACGTTCAGCATCCGCGCGTTGTTGTTCAGCATTAGCGCGTTGTTGTTCAGCTTCTTCTGGTAACAAAACCAAATTTCCAACTTCATCATAAAACCTTAGCCAAACTGCATCGTCATCCTCAATGACACCTTTCCAAGTTCCTAGCCACAACTGTAAACTTTCACACCACAACCATCCAGAGGGATTTTCTTCGATTGGTGTGTAACCTTTATAATTATCAAGGCGCCATCCTTGTAATGAGTTGACCTTGAAAGGATGAAAAACAAAATAATCTTTGTTTTTGAACACTTTTTCGTAAAGTGCTTTCTTTTCTCCCAAGTCGTTAGCTTCTGTAGAATCGGAAAGCAACTCAACAATCATATCAGGGTAACGTCCGTTTTCTTCCCAAACAACCCAACCCAAACGTGCTGGGTCAGGTGGTACGTCCAATACCACGAAAAAGTCTGGCCCTTTAAAATCCCGGTCTCTAGCTTGCTTGCTGCTATAGTAAATAAACATATTGCCGCCAACAAAATAGTTATTTCGTCCTGCAAAGTGATGCCGGATAGAACGAATTAACGTATTCATTGCGACACGGTGGCGACTACTTTCCAAGGGTTCTCCGTCATCAAATATTAAGTCTGTTGGTGGCATTGGCGGTTGCCACTCTTCTGGTGAGTCGTTTACTAAATCTGGAGCTATTTCTGCCGTTTGGGGTGTCATAATATCCACTGTGGTCATCGCGCCACACAATCTGTTTGAAACTCATGTACTATTATATTATACGTTACAGCTTCATCAAGCGATTTCTCGGCGCCTATTCTCTGAGTCGCTAAAGCTTGAGTTATATTCGACTGTGCAGTCAAGTCGTAAATGCAGTACCTGGACATCATAATGTAGATATTTGAAGGGTTGAAAATTAAGTTAGTTACAAAATACTGTAAAGTACATGAATACTAAAGTACATTTGTGACAGAAAATCTACTGTCACTTTTAATTAAGTGATGTGGAACAAATAATGCATTATCCTTAACGAAATGTTTTTAACTAAGGGGAGTGCGGTGTGAGTCGAATTGTTATAACTACAGTGGGTTCTTTGGGTGACTTACATCCTAAAATAGCAATTGCGCTCTCACTACGTAAACGTGGTCATGATGTTGTGTTTGCAACGCACAACTCATATCGAGCCAAAATAGAAGCTTTGGAATTTGAGTTTTATCCAATGCGTCCAGATACCACTGCTCTTGATAACCCCGAAGGAATGGCGCGCGTTATGGATTTGAGAACAGGAGCAAAATATATTATTAAATGGCTGACTGCAAATTTACGCGATACTTATATAGATTTGATGAATGCTGCATTGAACGCAGACTTCATCGTTGCAGGGGAAGCAGTTTATGCAGCACGACTTGTTGCAGAAAAGTTAGGAATTAAGTGGGCATTGTGCGTTTTACAACCGACTTCATTTTTCTCTGCTTACGACCCTCCTGTCCGCGCGGAGTTTCCCTTTTTATCAAATTTACGTGTGTTAGGTGTTGGAGTCAATCGAGGAGTCGTGAATTTTAGTAAATTTATTACTAGGTCTTGGGCACAACCTATTCATCAACTACGAAAAGAATTAGGATTACCGCCATTACATGGTAATCCAATAATTGACGACAAATATTCACCTTATTTAACACTTGCTTTATTCTCTCCTATTTTTATAAAACCTCAACCTGATTGGTACTCTCAAACTCTAATGACAGGGTTTACCTTTTATGATGGTAGTCTGGTTATGGAATTTACAGATAAACTCAAACAATTTTTAGATTCGGGTGAGGCGCCAATTATTTTTACGCTTGGTTCAGCAGCAGTGATGGCGCCTGGTAGTTTTTATCAAGAAAGTATTCAAGCAGCCAAGCAATTAAACCGTCGTGCTATTTTGTTGGTTGGTAAGAATATGTTGTGTGAAAATCTGCCAGATAATATTTTGGCTATCGATTATGTGCCTTATTCGCAGATTTTTCCTTATGCTTGTGCAATTGTACATCAAGGGGGAATTGGAACGACTGCCCAAGCTTTACGTTCAGGGCGCCCAACTTTAATTGTGCCTTATTCCCATGACCAACCAGATAACGCGGCACGAGCAAAGCGTTTGGGAACATCTCGCACTATTCAACGTAATCAATATACGGCGCCGCGCGCTGCTAAAGAGTTATGCGAGTTATTAGATAATCAGCATTATGTTACCAAAGCTGCAGAAATAGCACGTTTAATTAAAATAGAGAACGGAGTTTGTGTTGCTTGTGATGCTATTGAGCAGCAGCTTTAACTTTTTTTACTAAAGAAGCACTCAAGCGCGCAGAGGAATGGTAGTCTGAATTTATTTATTATCATTGTAAAAACTATGGCTCGTAGATTTTATATAGTTTTGCTTGGCTGTTACTGGAGTTTGGCAAAGCAAGAATATTTGAGACTGTTACAAAATGGCGCCGTACAATGTCTCGATAATATAGATTTGAATGCATACCAAGCGCGAATAGTCAAGAAAACTCCACTCAAAGCGAAACCTATCGACTTAACGGGTTTTGAGATGGAACATTTCCAAATGGAACTTGAACACTTTATGAAGACTGGTGAACAAACAGGATTTGATGCTGGTGAATATATTAGTGTTTTTTTTGACTAACATATTAAATAATAAAATGCAAATAGGAAAAGCCATCCTTATTCCCTTTGCAGCATCCGATGGCGGATATGTGCGCGCTGATGAAGGAGGTTATCAAATATTGCTAAACTATTATGGTACTCAAAAACAGTTCCAAACCTTTTCAATAACCGATTTATTAGCCAATCGTTTATCACCAGATTCAGTACGTGATAAAATTATTTTGATTGGCTCAACGGCTGAAAGCACCAATGACTTTTTTTAACACCCTACAGTAATCAAATTTTGAGTTCCCAAAGCGGATGGCAGGAGTATTTATTGATGCTAATATTACCAGTCAGATATTAAGTGCGGCTATAGCTTGCAATTAGCAACTGTTGTATTCTCAGGAGTTACACCAATTCTTGTCTTAGTAGACAAATTGGAAGCTGGGATATCATGGTTGAAGTGGCTGCCCGTAATCTGTCCAGCTATCGCTTCTATCGTTGCGAGTATAGTCACCTCATTCCCTTTTCAGGAGAATTGGATTTCTGCCAACGAAACCGTTGAATTATTAGAAGCGGAACAAGAGAAATTTGTTTTAGGAGTGACTTCGCTTTACCGTTGCTACGATTTAGCCGACGAAAATCAATGTACACAAAAGGCAAAAAGCGGTATAGAAAACTTTATTAACCAGGTCAACAATATTCACTTGAAGCAAGTCCAAGGAAACCAAGTACAGCTAAAAGAGGAGGCGCCAGCTAATTGGCCTGCTGAGTCAAATCAGGAGTTGAAAACTGTCCAATAATTTCTACCTATAAAATTGGCGCGCATCGTAGAGACGTTACATGTAACGTCTTCTCTGCGTGCATTGTATTCAAAAACTAACTAAGGAACTAGGATTTAAGCTAAAAAGTTTTGGGTTAATAAATTTAGAGGATCAGCAAGGAACGGTTAGTTGTGGGTTTTATAAAAAGTATTTTAGCTGAAATTAGATTTCATCACAAAGTTCTCTATCTTCCTCTTCGACTTCTGCGTTTGTCCGTAAATAATTTCGCACCCAAGGTGAGAATTTATTAGGGTTAACACATTGTGCATTATCGAGTTCAGTTTGAAGTCGGGCGCTGAAGGACTCGAAATGTTCTATTAAAGCTTGGCGGTCAGTCAAGCTACCTCTGAGGGCGACCAGTTGCTCAAACTCGTTCCTGTTTGAGTGGTGCAAATTTAAGGTGGATTGACTTGACTGGTGGTCTTCTAGTTTGGGCTGATTTGAATCGAGCTAATTTAGAGGGTGCGAATTTGAGCCAGGTAAACTTATTGCGTGCCTCTTTGTCTTGGGCGAATTTAAACAGAGCAATTTTAATTAGCGCTAATCTGAGTGGCGCCCAATTGCATCATGCCACGTTAGAGTTTGCCTGCTTAAAACAGGCACAACTTACAGAGGCGCAGCTTACCTGATATCTTGCACCTACACCCTAGAAGGGTGGGACTATACGAACAAAGCCCCGAAGTTTGGCGGGACGGAAGCCGACACCGCCAACTTCTCTCTGCCTACGCAGGCTAAAAAGCTTTATTTTCCGTGTTATTGATAAAACCTAATGTTTATTAAATACACAAAAATTCAGTATTAATACGTTGGCGCAAGATGTGAGTTACGGGAGCAATTTTGAAAGGAGCTAATTTAAGTGGGGCTAATTTTTTCAAAGCGATTTTGAAAGAAACTGATTTTACAGATGCCAATTTAGATGATGCTTGCCTTAGCTATACTAATTGGGAAAATGCAATTCTGTGTAATGCTCAATTACAACGAGTTGACTTTGAGGGAGCGCAGTTACTTGAAGCAATATTGAAAGGCGCTAATTAATACCGCACATGTTTAAAAAAGTCAATACATGAAACTAATATATTTCTTCAAAAAATGCTTTAAAAATATAAAAAATATCTTAAGATTACTAGATAACCAACTGTTCAGGTATAAGTATAGTGTTAATTATTTCTGAAACTTTTAGAAAAAATAATGATTATCATAACTAGTTTAATATTACCTAAATTAGGTAAAGCTGCTACATTTTGTTTGCTGATAACTTTAGGAGGTTTGTTGCGCGCGCCAAAATGGGATAACTTTGAATAGCAAAGCAATTAAGAGTTGACAATATTCTGGTAACTGTACTAGTGCAGTTTGGTTAAAATAACTATCCAGTTCAAAAAGCGTGCAAAGCTTGTAAAATAAGGTTTTTTATGAGTGCCTTTTCGCTTTTGACTTTTGCCTTGTTGCACTAGGTTTATACCAACGGTATTTTAGCACGCACCTGAGCGAGTTAATCGAAAAATAAGATATCTATGTATCTTATACACTTTTACTGACTATTTCTTTCCCGTTCATCAAAATCTTCAATCCAATTGCTTTTTTCACATTTTTCTTTTGGCTTTTCTTGACGTTGGAATTTGGTGCCAATATATTCTGGTATTTGCTTAGTAAAAAAATATACAATGTTTTTGATCATAATTTAGTAAAGTTAGTACACATGTTAGTACTTATGAATTTAATTAGACATGCATAGTCTATAGCAAGATAATACACCTTGTCTCTAAGTATAAATCACATTACTTTTGTTGTAATGGGTAAGATTGATGAGATTTTTGAGGCGCCGCGTAATTGCTTATAAAGTGATATCAAGTACACAATTGAAGGGGGTAATTGTGACTTCGCGTCCTTCACTGGTATATGTTAAATAGATGCTTATATAACTATCTGGTTTATAAGGCATTCGTTCAGCCCACTCGATAGCTACAATTCCTGGTGTAATTTCGACACCTTCCCAATAAGTTTCAACGTTAAGTGCAATGACTTCGTTTTCGTCTAAACGATACAAGTCAAGGTGATATAGTGGAATACGCGCTTCGGTATATTCATTGATCAAAGTAAAAGTTGGACTGACTATTGGGTCAGTAATGCCTAAACCTTCACCAATTCCTTTAACCAAAGTCGTTTTACCTGCTCCTAAATCTCCTTCCAGTAAAATAACACTCGAAGCAGGTAAAGAACAACCGAGTTTTACTCCTAACTCATGTGTGAATTGTGCATTATTCAGCGGTAGTTTTATCATTGGGGAAAGGTGAAAGGGGAAGTGGGAAAAGAGGAAAGAATTAAAGATGATTATTTAACGTGCGTTTTATTAGTTTTGTTATTTTAACTTTAAAATTCAATATTCAAATACACTCCCAACTCCTAACTCCTCACTCCTGTATAGACGCGACATGTCACGTCTCTACACTCTGGCGCCACTATACCAGCGTAACAGTACACGAGCAAGTCGCTGTGAGTCATGACGAACACAGCCTTTATCATCTTCGTGCATAATGTTTGCTAGCACAATTCTTCGTCCCAACTTAGTAACGTCTTCTCGGTCTAGAAAGACGGGGTGTGAGTTACCCTGAGCATAACGCACAAGCGCGCGTTCTGAAGGAGATTTTTTGTGGACGAGGACTGCGTTAAATAACGGTCTTCCGCAAGCTTTGTCAATTGCTTTAATATGTTCGGAGACAGAGTAGCCTTGAGTTTCACCAGGTTGCGTCATAATGTTACAAACGTAAATACGTGGTACATCTGCTGCTGCAATCGCATCAGCTATTTGTGGTACTAATAAGTTGGGAATGACGCTCGTGTATAAACTACCCGGGCCCATAATAATATAATCAGCTTCTTTGATTGCTTTGACTGCTGCGGGTAATGCTTTTGGTTCAACTGGAGTACATCCAAAGTCAACTATTGTACCCTTTGCTTCGGTGATTTTTGATTCACCCTCTATACGGCGCCCATCCGATAGTTCAGCCCATAAGCGAATATCACTAAGCGTTGCTGGTAGTACTTGTCCGCGAATAGCCAAAACTTTAGAACTTGCCGCAACCGCGCGTTCTAAATCTCCAGTAATTTCACTGAGTGCCGTTAAAAACAAATTACCAAAACTATGACCGCTTAACCCATCACCGTTACTAAAACGATATTCAAATAACTCAGTCAGGAGTTTTTCTTCGTCCGCTAACGCCGTTAAACATTTACGAATGTCGCCAGGTGGCAGCATACCAAATTCTTGGCGCAGTCTACCAGAAGAACCACCATCGTCACCAACTGTAACAATTGCGGTAATATTAGCACTATAACTCTTAAGTCCTCGTAGTAAAGTTGAAAGACCAGTACCGCCACCAATCACAACTATTTTGGGTCCTCTATATAATCGACGGTGCGCGAGTAGGACATCAACAAGTTCATCCTCGGCGCCGTGTCGCAATACTGAAGTAATGGAGGTAACAGTGCGGGTTTGCCCCCAAAGTAGCAACAGCAGTCCGAACAGCAAAACCACAGGTCCACTAATATAGTAGGGTACAATATCTGTGATTTTACCAAGGAAATTTCTGATCAATTCAATTGCCCAAAAAATCGGAGTCAGTCGAATCGAAATTGCCAGTCCCAAAAAGCCAAGTACCACACCACTGATACTAATTAATAACCAGCGCTTAACTGAGAGTCCAGGGGACAACCATTTGAACCACTGGTTTACGCGGTGGGAGGTGCGACGACGCGACTGAGTTCGCAGAGTGTTGAGGGCTTGTTTTATAAAACCGATTGACATATCAGCATTTACTCTTCAGTGGTTTAAACAATGATTAACAAAAAATTTACACTACATGCTTTAAACGCCGAGTGTAGAATTACTACATTTATAAATCCTATTAGACCAAAACCACAAAATATAAGTTGCCAATATTGCAATTTATATTGATTTCTAGTATTTGTAAATTAAAAATTAATGGAAAAGCGTATTCTCGGACTAGACCCAGGACTTGCCATTTTAGGCTTCGGCGCCATCTCGTACACAACAAACCACAGTAAAATCCAAGACGCAACCGTGAAAATGCTGGACTTTGGCGTAATTTGCACTGAAGCTGGTACAGAAACGGGAACGCGCTTGTGTACTTTGTTTGATGATTTGCATGTACTGGTAGAGGAAATTAAGCCAGATTTAGTTGCGATAGAACAATTGTTTTTCTATCGAATGGGAAACACTATCTTAGTCGCCCAAGCGCGCGGTGTCATTATGTTAGTACTCGCGCAGCACAAACTTCCGTATGTTGAGTTTGCGCCCAAGCAAGTTAAGCACACAATAACTGGGTATGGCAATGCCGAAAAATACGAAGTTCAAGAAGCCGTCGCACAGCAGTTAAATTTAGATGTCGTTCCCAAACCCGATGATGCAGCAGATGCGTTAGCCATAGCGTTAACAGCTTTGTATCAAATCTAAATCAAATCTATCCTAAATTGGGAAATGCTACCTAACATTACTCCAAAAGCTTGTCGCTAGTAAGAACTTATGTTCTATGTCATTAAATTAGGTAGGCTCACGGTGTCTCGCCTGACCGGACGCACATCTGGGACAGATATGCTACAACACACCAAAACGTCGGACACGGATCACTAAGTTACTTTTCTTCTCTTTCTTCGTGTTCTACCCTTCGGGAAAACCTTCGGTTTATGTGACGAGCGTCGTTCTTTAAAAGAATAAACCACGCTCGTCGCACTCGTACACAAAGAGGGGAAAAAAGGCGGATTTAGGGGGATATATTTTAAGTTCATGTCAAAACCTACGCAGTATTGGCACAACTTCACTTTCTATCTTTAAGCTTAAATCTCCGGAAATATAAAAAGCTTGAGGTTTAATATGACTCAAAATATTAATCTACCTATTTATATATTTTGCTGATTAGTATAGTTTGCTTTCTTAAGTAAGAGGCGCCTGAATGTGCAGTGTAAAAGCCCATGCGGAGAATGCTATATATATTGACCATTACTTTAGTCATACATAAGTGATGACTTTTAGCTCATGTTTTTTTAGATTCAAAGTTCTACAGTGTAATTACCTGAGAAAACAAGCTGAACAATTAGATATAGTTAAATAAAGTAAAACGTATACTTTAACGGTATATATCCAATATTACATTTTTGATTAAGTGCATAAACCCAAAAATCTAATTGTATACAAATCAGAGCAGTTTTGAAGGTGTAAACTTACTCGTTTGGTAATTAAACAATGAAACGTGCTATAGCCGCAGCTTTACTTGGACTTCCACTCTTGATTTCAGCATTAGCTGCAAAACCAGCAGCCGCAGAGTCTCATGCTCCTATTGTTGTTGCTCAACGAGACTATAATGGGCGCCGTACAGAAACTCGCCGTGAAGAAATTCGTCGTGCAGAAATTCGTCGCGAAGAAGCGCGTCGTGCAGAAATTCGTCGCGAAGAAGCGCGTCGTGCAGAAATTCGTCGTGAAGAAGCGCGCCGTGCAGAAATTCGCCGTCGTGAAGAAGCTCGTCGTTACCAAGGACGCAGAGTTTTGGTTGATGGTCACTGGGTTTACCGTCGCTAATTAAAAGTATTAGGCGCATCTACTTGAGTCAGTAACGCATCAGTTTTCAGTGTCAGTCGATACCTAATTGTAGGGGCGCGATACAGTCACTGCGTCTCTACTTTTACTAAAATAAGTCAGGTAAATATGAAATAAAATACAGTCATTATGAATAGTCAAAACAGCCGTCATCGTTTTTGGGCATCTAAGAAATTTGTAATTTGTTTAATGTCAATTGGTATAATTACGGCTTGTCAATCACTTCGCGCACAAGAAGTCAGACCGACAGTGGGCACGGAGGGTGCCAGTTATGAAAAGTTAACAGACCAAAATTTATCGCGTAGCTACTATATATATACACCTTCGTCTTACAACCCCAACCGTCCGATGCCACTAGTATTAGTGTTTCATGGAGACGGAGGAAGTGGGCGTTCTATAAGTGATGTTTCCGAATTTAATAAATTAGCTGAACAAAAAGGTTTCATCGTCGTTTATCCAGACGGTATAGACCATAAGTGGAAGCTGAAACAGCAGAACAATAAGAATATTAATGATATAGTATTTGTAAATAATTTAATAAATCATCTACAACAAGTAAAAAATATTGATAGTAATAGAATTTATGCTACAGGCTTTTCTAAAGGTGGTATATTTGCTCAAGTATTAGCGTGCGAATTATCTGATAAAATAGCAGCTTTCGCCTCTGTCGCTGGTTCCCTTCCTATCGCGCGTTTACAGGAGTGTCAACCCCAGTCATCTGTATCAATGTTGATGATAAATGGTACAAATGACCAATCAGTACATTATCAAGGTGATGAACCATCGCAAAAAGGCGCCTTATTACCAGTTCCAGATGCTTTCAAATTTTGGAGAGACCAAAATCAATGTTCGCAGTCTAATGTAGAAAATGTCGCTTATACTCCTGATAATGATAGCAGTGATTCTAAGGTTAAAACTTTCGCCTACAATAATTGCCAAAAGAATTCTGAAGTTTTACAATTAGCTGTAATTAAAGGTGGACATCAGTGGTATGGTGGCGCCTCAAATGATGAAAGTGTAAATAAGTTTAATAAAGACTTAGGTTTAAACTCAACCGAAACCATTTGGAATTTCTTCGCACGTCATAGTCTTACACAGTAATATTTATTTTAATCTATTATTTGAATTTAACAGTATATTTACTTATGCCTATACGTCTGTTTCTATAGATTGATGCTTAACATGGGGAAAAGAATTGTAGGGTACGTGACGCTATAACAAAACGGAGTGCTTAGTAATAGAACTTGTAGCGTCACGCACCGACTTAACAAGGGGGAAAAGAACGGTATCACAATAATTTAATATGCATCACCTCGATAAAGAATTGTATTTACAATAACTATTTTCTTTGCTAAAGCTTGCTCTGCCGAAGCGTAAACCTCTTGTGCTTCAGATGACAAAATTACTTCATACATCATTAGGCAGTCCATGATTGAAACGAAGAACATAGTGGTCTGTGTCATTAATTTTGTGGTGTTGGAAAAACGAACCGCAAAGGACGCAAAGGTCGCAAAGGAAGAAAGAAGAGAAGAGAACACACCAAAAGAACGAATAGGCGCCTTTACTTAAAGAGCGCTCTGTGGGTGGATTTTTTAAGGATATAGTTTAATTTTATACTTTTCAAACAAGCTCTAACAGCCAAGTATAAGTACATAGACTCTCCTCTCCCCCAAGGAGAGGTTTTGAGTATATCTTCAGATGACTTTAGTCATATTTAGAAAGTGACTTTCTTCTGATGCACCTATCAAACCATGACAGTTATAGTTAAGCATATAAAGCAAACCTTGTGTATTTATGTTACGAGTTTTAATTGAAACTCAACCTAGCTTCGGAGGTAAAATGATCAAGCGTGTCCTTAATATAACCATAGCGATGATGGCAGTTCCACTTGGTCTTGTAACTTTACTGCCAAAATCAGTATTAGCAGATGAACTTTCTATACAAATTGGACAACGACATCCTTTACGTGAGGAGGTTGTTTTCATGTTCGACAAAAGAAAATCCTAGAGGATGGGTTTTCAGTCGTTGGAAGAAAGCTTTATTTCATCGTGAGGGAAAAATACATATTGTGACTTTAGTCATGGTTAACAGGTTACTTTCTTCGCATGTATTGCTCCTCAAAAAATCTTATATTGAACACGAGCAATAAACTTGAGTTTCCAATACATACATACATTCATTCATTACTTAAGGATATATACTTATGTTATTCAATTCCAAATTCAACTTCAAACTAATATTCGGCGCCGCTGCTATTGTATCAGCTATTGCTTTAACTGGTTGCCAATCATCACCAAATGCATCTGCTAGTACAGGTGCTTCAACAGAGCAAGCATCAAACACTTCAGATAGTGGTGTATCAACACAAAGAGCAGATAGATACGCAGACCTAAACTTGACTGATGCTCAAAAGTCAGAAATGACAAAAATTAGAGAACAAAGCAGAGCAAAAATACTTCCCATTTTGACTCTAGACCAGCAAGCTAAGTTTAATGCAGCTTCCGCAGATGCTAAGTCTACAATGAAAACTCTACGCGAACTTAATCTTAATGACAACCAAAAGCAAAAAGTCCGTGAAATATTAAAAGCTCAACGTCAACAGTTTCAAGCTCTTCTCACTCCTGAACAGCAAGCGAAAATGAAACAACAGCGCGCGTCTAAACCTCAATCTGATTCTAATTAACATTGTTTATTTGTGTAATTTTTTGTGTATTTTATACATCTAGTAAATTGTAAGGTGGGCAATGCCCACCCCTACTTACTATCCGTTACATCCGTTACATCCGTTGCCAAGATTTTACATATTAAAGACAAATAGTTTTAACAGGCTTGTCACATCTTTTACATATACTAGAGCCAATATATATATATATATATAGTATTACAAATCTTTATAGTGTTAAATAAATGAAATTCAACTTGATTAACTCACCAGAGGGTTCCAATGCTCGATAAAATCGATAATATTCCCCAAGATATTCCGAATGATACACGCAAAGATACTTCTGATGGTATAGTTTCTGGCGCCGTTCCCAACACAAAAAAAAGAAAGTTTGGAAAAGCTCTTTTTACATTGGCTACTTTACTTGTAATCGGCGGTATTGGTGTAGGTGTTACCCATAATATTACCAAACCGAAACAAGAAAAACCATCTCGCAGCGCTAGACTAAGAAACGTGCCAGTTTTAGTAGCCCAAGCTACAACTAAAAGTATTCCCGTCCAGTTACAAGCTATTGGTAATGTCCAAGCTTATAATACTGTTTCTGTTACACCACAAGCTGGTGGACAAATAACTGGAATATTCTTTAAAAAAGGACAGGATGTTAAAAAAGGTCAATTACTATTTACATTAGACCCACGTACTCAAAATGCTGCTATCGACCAGGTAAAAGGCACTATACAAAAAGATTTAGCACAAATACAACAAGCAAGGGCAACTTACCAAAAAGATTTAACACTCGTAGAACAAGCCAAAGCAAATCTTGCTAAAGACCAAGCACAATCTGTATACGCTCAAGCACAAAGTAATCGGTATACTTCATTATACAAGCAAGGCGCCGTTACTCAGGCAGATACACAGCAATATCAAGCTAACGCAAAAGCTGCGAGTGCTGGTTTGAATGCTGATAAACAAGCAATAGCGAATGCTCAATCACAATTAGGTGTTGACCAAGCTGCAATTCAAAATGCCCAAAGTGTGCTTAGTAGTGACCAAGCAGCACTAAAAGCTGCTACTGTTCAAGCAACCTATACCAAAATCTATTCTCCCATTGATGGACGCGCGGGTGACATTCTCGTGACCCAAGGTAATGTTGTTCAAGCTAACAACAACACCACTCCTTTAGTTAAAATCAATCAAATTCGTCCAATTCAAGTTTCTTTCTCAATTCCCGAAAAAGACTTGTCTTTAATCCAAAAGTATGAGTCGGGAAGCAAATTACCAGTTAGTGTCAATTTTCCCAATAGCAAGCGTACCATATCAGGTTTACTGAACTTCGTAAATAATACCGTAGACCAAACCACAGGTACTATTCAATTAATCGGCACTTTTGATAATGCCGAAGAAAATCTCTTCCCCGGACAATATGTAAACGCAACATTAACTCTCACAACCAAACAGAATGCAACAACTGTTCCTTCTCAAGCAGTTCAACAAGGTCCAAACGGTAAGTTTGTGTTTGTAGTTGATACTGATACGAACAAAGCCAAAAATGTACCTGTCACAACTGGTGATAGCTATAACGGTTTTGATGAAATTACACAAGGTGTCAAATCTGGGGATACAGTTGTCATCGACGGTCAGTCAAACCTGGTTGATGGTAGCAAGGTACAAATTAAAACAAATATAAACGGTGGACAAAAGCAACAAGGAGATATTTTAAATGAATCTTTCTGAGTTGTACATTAAGCGTCCCATCATGACAACGCTTGTCATGGTCAGCATTGTCATCTTTGGGTTTATGGCTTATCGCTTACTACCAATTAGTGACTTACCCAACGTTGATTTTCCCACAATTCAAGTTACCGCCTCAAGACCTGGCGCCAGTGCCGAAACAATGGCATCATCGGTAACACGACCAATGGAAAAGCAGTTTTCAGCAATTCCAGGTTTATCAACGCTTTCGTCAACCTCAGCAATGGGTAGCACTCAAATAACGCTTCAGTTTGACCTCAACCGCAATATTGATGACGCTGCACAAGATGTTCAAGCTGCACTTTCGGCAATAGGAGGACAAATACCCAAAGATTTACCAAACCCTCCAACCTACAGCAAAGTAAACCCAGCCGACCAACCAATACTATATCTATATATTGACTCTCCAACCTTACTATTATCAAAAGTCAACGATTTTACCGAAACTTATATAGCAGAGAAATTATCTACCATCAACGGTGTTGCTCAAGTACAAGTTTACGGTTCACAAAAATATGCTGTTCGGGTGCAACTCGACCCACAAAAGTTAGCGACATACCAAGTTGGACTCGACCAAATTCAAAGCAGCATTCAACAAGGTAACGTTGACTTACCCACAGGAAGTCTTACCGGAACTTACAAAAGTCGAACAATTCAAGCTAACGGTCAATTAAAGGATGCAGCAGCATACCGCGCGCTCATCGTAGCTTACCGTAACGGCACCCCCATTTATCTCAACCAGCTTGGTAATGTTATTGATAGTGTTCAAAATAATAAAGTTGCCAGTTGGTATAATAACGAGCAAGCGTTAATTCTCGCAATTCGGCGCCAACCAGGAACAAACACCGTAGAAGTAGTGGACACCATCAAAAAGCTACTACCTGATTTACAATCACAAATTCCCGGTTCCATTCGAGTCGGTATTCTCTACGATGCTTCCGAGTCAATTACAGATTCAGTAAATGATGTACGCTTCACACTGCTGCTCACAATTGGCTTAGTTATCTTAGTAATTTTCTTATTCCTCCGCAATCTCTCAGCAACCTTCATTCCAAGTTTAGCCCTACCAGTTTCACTGATAGGTACATTCGCAGTAATGTACTTCCTGGGATATTCTCTCGACAACCTTTCGTTAATGGCATTAACGTTATCGGTAGGTTTCGTCGTAGATGATGCCATCGTGATGCTAGAGAATATTATCCGTCATATGGAAATGGGAGAGGCGCCTCTGGAAGCAGCATTAAACGGTTCAAAGGAAATCAGCTTTACTATTTTATCAATGACAATATCATTGGTAGCAGTATTTATTCCAATGCTGTTCATGAACGGACTATTGGGAAGATTATTTCATGAATTTGCCGTTACCATCGCCGTATCTATATTAGTATCAGGGTTCGTATCACTTTCATTAACCCCAATGCTATGTAGTCGCTTTGTTCGTCCACCTCAACATGGGCGCCGAAGTCGATTATATCAAGCTTCCGAAGCTGTATTTGATGGCTTGCTAAACGTATACGATTGGAGTTTGAAGGGCGTACTGAAGTACCATAGAACGGCAATGATATTGTCAGGTGTAATATTTATCGTCACAATATATTTATTTATCATCGTACCAAAAGGCTTTATACCTAGCGAAGACACCGGACAAATTATTGGTACTGTGCAAGCAGCGCAAGATATATCCTTTGATAACTTAGTACAGCACCAACAAGAAGTTTCTAAATTAATTAGTCAAAACCCCAACGTCGGAGCAGTCAACGCGACTATCGGGGGAAGCACCAGCGCAAGTGGAAGTTCAGGAGTACAAGCAGGAAACACAGGTAACTTATTTATTCGTCTCAAACCGCGCGCGCAGCGTCCAAATAGTGCAGATGAGGTTGTCCAACAACTGCGTACCAAATTAACATCAGTTCCAGGAACACAAGTTTATCTACAAAACCCACCTGCCATACCCGTTGGTACACAGCAGTCAACCGGACTTTACCAGCTAACATTCCAAACACCCAACGATAGTACATTAAGTCAGTATATACCGCAACTCGTTACGCAACTAAAAACTAGACCAGAAATTCAAGACGTTAATAGCGACTTACAATTAACCTCACAAATCAAAGTAAACATCAACCGTGACCAAGCAACAACACTAGGAATAACAGCACAACAAATAGAAACAGTATTAAGAAACGCTTACGGTTCCTACCAAGTATCCACCATCTACGGTACAAGCAACGAATACGAAGTTATTTTAGAACTACAACCCGAATACCAACAAGACCCTAACGCCTTATTAAAACTGTATATAAATTCCAGCACCGGGCAAGCAGTACCACTAAGTAGCATTGCCACATTAACCCAAACGGTTACACCATTAATGATTAACCATTTTGGTCAAATGAACGCGGCGACAATTTCCTTTAACCTGGCGCCGGGTGTATCCTTAGATAAAGCGAATAACGCCATTGAGAATATAGTGAATGCCACAGTACCATCAGGAGTTACATATCAATATCAAGGCGCCTCGCAAGTATTCCAAGAGTCATTACCAAGCTTAGGATTACTCTTAGTAATAGCCATCTTTGTAATCTATTTAGTATTGGGTGTCTTGTACGAAGACTTTATCCACCCCATCACAATTCTATCAGGCTTACCATCAGCAGGATTCGGCGCCTTACTAACACTCTTACTATTTGGAGTCGAATTAAACGTTTACTCCTTTATCGGCATTATATTACTAGTCGGTATCGTCAAGAAAAACGGGATTATGATGGTAGACTTTGCAGTAGAAGCACAGCGAAACGAAGGCAAAACACCTAGAGATGCAATATACCAAGCTTCCTTAGTAAGGTTTCGTCCTATCATGATGACCACAATGGCAGCATTAATGGGCACATTACCAATAGCACTGGGTGTAGGAGCAGGTTCCGAAGTTAGGCGCCCATTAGGTATAGCCGTAGTAGGAGGACTAGTATTTTCACAGTTTTTAACGCTATATATAACACCCGTCTTCTTCACTTACATGGAAGCTGCACGTAAACACTTTACTAAGAGGAATAAACCACAAAGGACACAAACCGTAGGATAGAATGTCACTATTTCACGCATTTTGAGGCACCAATAAATTGGGGTAGGGTGTGTGAAAGCTATTACCATCAAGCAATGTAACGCCAAATACAGTGCTTTCACGCACCATTAATACGTTAAGTAAGCAACA
>NZ_JBXXZH010000121.1:0-27476 GCF_059640475.1 Calothrix sp. CBUCES-K 9914 | reverse complement strand
AATAATGGCTGCTAAAAATGATTAGTGTAATTAATCGGTATGAAACATACCACAATTCTGGGGAATCGCGCGTTTTAGCAAAAGAAACTTCAAGCGGTTACCAAGCTTCAAGTCGGCAACATTTAGACGAATGGTACACTCCAGCAAATATAGTTGAACTGGTACTTCAGGTTTTAGAAGAGATTGACCTTGACCCTTGTGCAGAGGGTAATAGAAAAATTCCTGCACGAAAGCATTACACCGTCGAAAAGGATGGATTACAACATGAGTGGTTGGGGCGCCTATTTATCAACCCACCGCTTTCCCATGCTGATAAGTGGATTGCAAAACTACAGTCTGAAGTATTAAGTGGCAGAGTTTCTGAAGCAATTGCTCTTTGCTGTGCTGTGACAGACACAGACTGGTTAAATTCAGTATTAAAGACTCAACCGATTTGCTTTTGGAAAGAGCGAATCATATTTTTAGACACGAATTATCAACCTAATTTACCCGCAACGCAGTCTTACTGTTTAGTTTATTGGGGGAACAATCAGCAGCGATTCAAAGAAGTATTTGAACAGCATGGTATAGTTTACATTCCGGTTTGGAAGTTCACTGAAAATAATTCTCCTAATTCTCAACAAGTACAATCATCTAGTCTAACCAGTGATACCAATTCTGCGGCGCCTGTAGAATCAAAATCACAAACGGTACTACCTGTTAGCTCAACCAGTAGTACTCGAAGAAGCAAAGGAAAGGGAACGGGAAGAATTCATTGGCGGACTGTAACTAAGAGAAATGGAAAGCAGTATGAGCAACCTTGGTATGATTGGCAACTAAATATCGGTCAAAAGACAATTTCTAAAAGCACCTATATTCCGAAACACCTGTTTAGCATCATTCTGGAACTTGAAATCAACAAAGCTCCTGTAAATGAAATTTTAGGTATGCTGGGAATTATTCTTTGAGATTTAAGACTTACGATACTGTCACAATCATCAGTCGGTGCGTGACGCTACAAGTCTTATTACTACGTTGAAATTTGTTCGTAGCGTCACGCACCCTACAATTTTTATGTGTCACTTGCGTAAGTCCTGATAGTTTACAGCTAGCAAAATATTGATCGACAAAGGCGCTCTTTGTTCAAGAAAATCAGAACAAATGTTTTCTTGCACTATAGGCGCCTTTGGTATGTGTCGCGAATTAGTTAAATTCTCGCATCTCAGCTTCGATTTGGCGGACTAACTTTTCATCGCAGGCAGCTCTAGCAACTTCCAGACGATGCTCTAGATTTTTCTTTATGCTCTGCTTATGCACTTCGCGCGCTCTTTCAGCAGCTTCGTATCTATTGGTAATCATAGTAGTTTTCCTCTGTTCATCTATAAATATCTATGTCTTGTATTCATAATATAGCATATAGTTGGTAACTGTTGTTACAGAAATTAGATTGTTTATCATGTAGCAAGCTTGATTAATATCTATGTGATAACACGATGGTTTCTCCACTAATGCTCACGCTCAGTAGCGATTTTGGTCTAAGTGATATTTATGTTGGGGTAATGAAGGGTGTAATTGCCCAAATCAACCCAGAAATTAGGGTGATAGACTTGACGCATCAAATTCCACGGCAAAATCTTGCTGCTGCCCGGTTTTGTTTGATGAGCGCTTATTCTTATTTTCCTGATGGGACACTACACTTGGCTGTTGTTGACCCAGGTGTTGGAAGCGCACGGCGTGCAGTTGCTGTAGAATTTGCACATGGGTTTTTGGTGGCGCCGGATAATGGGATTATCAGTGGGGTATTAAGTCAAAGTCGAGCAATTCGAGCAGTAGAACTAACAAACTCACACTATTGGAGAGTTCCAAATCCTAGCTATACGTTCCACGGTCGAGATATATTTGCCCCTTGTGCTGCACATCTTGCTTCGGGTGTACTGATTGAAAATTTGGGTAGGGAAATAGATATAAATAGTTTGGTTGAGCTTTCACTACCCAAATGCTGCCACATTACTACTGGCGCCGTTGGTTGCGTTCAATATATAGATATATTTGGGAATTTGATTACGAATATACCTGGGAGCTACGTTGAAGGTGAAAGCTGGTATGTAACTGTTGGTGACTTGAAGATAAAAGGAGGAGAAACTTACCATAGTGTACCCGTTGGTAGTGCTGTTGCACTAGTAAGTAGCGAAGGTTGGGTAGAAATAGCGATAAACAGAGGTAACGCTCAAGAACAGTTAAACATACAATTAGCGCAAACAGTAGAATTGAAGTTGTAGAAGCGGGTTAACCGAAATTTCTATAATTCATTAGGATATAGGTAAACCCCGACGTACAGGAATTTTTAATTATGGAAGTATATCAAGGACAATTTGGCGAATTTACCGTAGATCAAGACGACCGTCGAGGTGTAATAATCTATCGCGCGGGTTTAGCAGTTGCTGCATCATGCTTTGCAATTGGTAGCGCATTGGTGTTATTTGATAATAATCCTAACATTTATCCACTTTTAACACCTTTATACACTTGCTTTAGTATTGCGCTTGGTGTTAGCTTGCTATTTATACACATTTACATGGCAGCGCTGCATCGTGCGTTACAAGCTTTTTGGGTAATTGGTAGTGTTGCAGCTTTTGTTGTAGGACATACAGACCCTCAACCCTTTGCAGTTACTGTATATACTCATCCTTTAACTATATTGGGAGTAGGTTTCACTTTTGCAGCACTTACAGGTATTTTCTTCAAAGAAGCTGTTTGTTTTAATCGCTTAGAAACAAAAATCTTAACCCCCATTCTACCCATACTATTATTAGGTCACTTGCTAGGTATCCTGCCATTGCAATGGGAGCGCGCGTTGTTAGGTATTTGGGCTGTATTCTTTGTAGTCTTTGCAATACGTAAATTAATTCAAGCAATTCCTCCGGATATTGGCGATAAATCAGTGTTTGCTTATTTGAAAGGGCAACATAAAGAACAACGCGAAGCACAACTAAATGCGTAATTACGTCCGTAGAAGGAAAAAATCTTTTTATATTCAATTAGTAAAACGGCAAGAAATGTGGATTTTAACGCTGCAAGGCTGGATATTAACAAGCATCTTTGTCCTTGCTATTATCCTAATCTTAATTACGAACGTTCATCCGTTTCTCGCCGTTACTTCTCCAATCAAAGCTAATATATTAGTAGTTGAAGGATGGCTTGCCGATGAAGCACTGAAAGAAGCCTTGAACGAGTTTAAAACAGGTTCGTATTCTCATATAATAACTACAGGTATTCCCTTACAACGCGGATATTATTTATCTGAATATAAAGATTATGCAAACCTTGCGGCAGCTACATTAAAGGCAATGGGCGCCGACGCTGAGAAAATAATACCTATACCAACACCAGATGTAAGAAAAGATAGAACATACAGTTCTGTTATTGCATTAAAAGAAAAACTAGCAAACACCCAACTTAAACTAGAATCAATAAACTTATTCAGCGATGACGTACACGCGCGACGTAGTTGGATGCTATATAAAAAAGTATTACCTGATACAAAAATTGGTGTAATAGCCGCAGAAACCCATAGTTACGACGCCAAAAGATGGTGGAGTTCAAGCGAAGGATTGCGTACAGTAATTCCAGAAGCTCTAGCCTATATTTACGCATTATTTAAAGTTATCCCGTAGGATAGGCGTCTCGCCTGTCCAACATTTTTTTTTAATCCGCCTGTCCAACATTTTTTTAATCTTTAAATAACCTAATCAAAACACAAAGCTGAAGCACCAAATTACTCATAGAAAAATTAAAATCTGTAATTGTCTCAGAAACAACGGCGCCATTTTCCTGTTCCAACATCCGTTCAAAAAACGCATTATTTTGAGCTAACTGCCAGAAATCAACAGGGTTATCATCTTTAGAGTCTGGAAAATCATGACAAATAGCAACTACGCTAACAGAGTCAGTATCTTGAAGATAAGTAGTTAGCTGTATATTTTTATGACGCACTTGTACACCACAACCAAAACTAATTAATCGTGCGGCGCCTATATCGGTAAGTTTATCAGTTTGGGAACCGCGAATAAATAATTGGGGCACGGCGCCTGTATCATTACGTATAGCATCACTGCGAATACAAAGTTCTCCAACAAGTTCAACTACCCGTGTGGGAGAAAAGCGCGCGTCACGAGTTTCATAACGTTCTATTTCTTGTATAATTTCTGCAATAATTTCCGCTAACCAAATTAGGCAAGAAGCACGACAATTTTGTTCTAGGCGCCCTAAACGACTAATATAAACTTTATTAAGTCCTTTAATTCCGCTTTCTAGTAATGAGTTTAAATTAGCTTCAATATCATTTAATACATCAACGGGAATAGGCGCCGCTTCTTGCTGTGTAGAAATAATACCACTAATTTGTTGAGGTTCAAGCTGGCGAAAAGCCCAAACACTGTAAAGAACGTGACGACAAGGAGCAGGTTCAGAACAGTCACAGTAGGTATAACGTATATCACCAGGAACTAAAAATCTCACCGTATAAGCTAAAGTATGAATACGGGCAACAGGTTTGTTACTTTTGATAAGTTCGATAACGTGACCTGAATCAAATTCGCTTTTAGCGCACGTAATGATAGTTTTATTAAAATAATTACCTAGTTATACATCGCTAATATCCCCAGGATTCCAAAATTGTAAAGAGGTTTGAGAGTCAGGTTTAGCTTCTTGAGTACGTTGATAAATAAGAATCGAACGAATAAGATGACGACAAACAGTAGTAGCAGAACAATTACAATGACGGTCGCTTAATTCTTCTGTTGCAGGCAATATACATTCAACATCCGACCAACGTATAGAAATATTACCCTGAGCATCTTGTGTTATGTGATAGGATAATTGTCCTTCAGAGAGTTCTTTGAGCGCGCGTTTAACTAATCCCCTATTACTAAGGACACTCAAATCATCTGTAGTTAGTGCAATTAAATCTTGACGTAGCATATCACTCTCCACAATTTTATCATCCCATAGCACAGGTCAAGGTGCCTGTGCAGTGGTATCCAGTTTACGTATTTACAGGCGCCGTATATTGAAGTGCGACATAATGTTGAAAGCGGATAATTTGTAATTCAAATGGTAAAAGCTGATAACTAATTGGAACAAAACCTATTTTAGTATATAATTTAGCTTCCTGACGTAAGCAAACTAAGTATATAGGTAATTGAATTCTGCGACTTAAACGCTCTAAAAATGCTTGACTCATTTGTTGACTAACGTAGCTACTTTCTACATACAAGCAGTAAAGAATGGAGTATTTTAAACGACATGACAAGTGAGCATAAGCAACCGTATTGTTATTTTGTTTAATTAACCATTCTTGCCAATACATAAAGATGGTAAAGATTGGTGTTAAAAGTGCAATGATGCTAATTATACCAGCTAACCAGGAAATATCCCAATTGCTGAGTATATTCCAAATAGCTATAAGAATTAAAATTAATGGTATATATATTACAGCTATTAAGTATAAGATATAGAAGCGCGACTGTTTAAATACTTGACTTGACCATAATTGTTTATACACTTGCCATTGCATCCAGATATTCTCAAAGCTGGAAATTGAATGGTTAGCAGGTAATAGATATTGAGATTGGCGCCGTTCTAATGGTAAAATAGCTTTGTTAAGTAGTACCATAACACAACCAAGATTGTATCGTCTAAACTCTACTGGTTGATCAAAATTAGCCACAGAAACAAAACCAAAGCGTTGATAAAAAGGTTTTAGTCCTGGTCTACATGTTAAATAAAGAGGCTTTTTTGCATCTTTGATAGTATTCCATACTAAACAAGAACCAATACCTTGCCACCAATGACTAGAATTTACACATATATATATAAGTAATGTGTAACTACGCTTTCTTTCAAGTATTGCCTGTCCAATAATTTTACCTTTATATTCAGCAATCCAGCGTCTAAATTTGTGTTTAGATTGTGGAAAAAGAGACAGTAATAATAAATAAATACCACGTCCAATTGCAAGACCTATGGTAATTCCTAAGAAAAATTTATCTATACCTAAATTAATAATAATTTGATACCAATCTTCGAGAGTCGGTGTGCTTCTTCGTGTTCCAGTTTCATATAGTATAGCTCTCTGCATATTTTCCCAATTCTGCAAGCTTTGTTGGATAAGAAGTTGAAAAATTGGAATTGACATCACTAAGCAAGCTAAAGTTGTACTGATTAAAATTGGCATGTTAATGTTATTATTTAGCTTGCGAATATCTTCGTCTGTTGCAAGACGAACAGAGTATCCAGGTGGTGGAGGATAGTTATTTTGGGAATCGTTTTGAGAGTTAAGCACGGTGTTATTTAGAAGTTATGATTTCCCCCAACCCCCCTTAATAAGCTACGGTGTAATACACAAGTCTCAAAAAGCCACTTTTCTTCTCTTTCTTAGTGTTCTTTGTGTCTACCCTGCGGGGAATCCTCCGGATTATGTGGTTCATAAAAAAGGAAAAACCACAAAGGCACAAAGGGCACAAAGGTAGGATATTAAAGAGTATTATAAACATGTGTGTACACAGTAGCCCTTAATAAGGGGGCTAAGAATTATCTTTTTTTCCCTTAATAATGAGACTAAAACGTTCTTTTCTTCCTGAGTTCACGGGGAGTTAGGGGGAGTTAGGGGAATGTTTTGACAATTTATTACCTCATTTTTATGCGCTTGCACGCTTCAAAGTGAGGTAATCGTTGAATTCTAATATTAGAATACCCATTAATGCCTGCTTTTCTAACATTGGCGCCTTTTTGAAACATAGCAATGTCAATATCTGCTTTTAGCACACGCTACTCATATAGTTAGCGTAAGTACAAAATAGCGAATAAGTCATGAGTAGAAGATATAGGGGCACCAATCAGGAATTGTTTGCGTGATTACTAAATAGTTAAGACAGGCTACGCGGAGGACATAAAGCCTTTCTCTGGGGCTGGCTTGATCTCTACGACCCAGAAGATGTGCGGATTGCCTTCGTAACTCTCAACCAGTGGCAAAAACCGGGGTTATTATATGAATTAGAGACCCTCATTCTCCGAGCTAGCAACCCGCCTTACAACGTTAAAATCCCCAGAGAACTATGACTCAAACCCTTGCCACCCAACATCTTTCTCCAGAAGCAATCAATCAGCTCGTCAACTGTTTGCCTGATTATGTAAAAGCTGCACTCTTAAAAAAATCTGCTGAACTTGAATGCTCACTCGAAGCTACAATCGAAAGTATATGATGGTTACTGTAATTGCTGACGCAAAGTATTAATAAAATTAGTAACTTCTTGTTCACCGTTTTTCTCATTTACTGTTCTGAGCATTTTTAATACTTCTTCAGCAGTGCGTAATGCTTCACGAACTTTACCACGTTTTTGTTGTGTGGTTGCGATGCTATAAAGTGTATAAGCATCTTTTCTTATGTCTACTTCTGGTGGTTGCTTTTTGTCTGGTGTAGGTTTTGCACTGCTACCCAAATCACCTATAGTTAAAGAGCTAGATTGAGATATTTTTCTTGTAATTTCTAAAACTTGAGGATAATTTCCTTGGTCAGCATGAATAGTTCCTAAACCAACAAGTAGTTCGGATTCCATAAAATATTTTTCCCTTGGCGCCAAATTTGATGCATTGAGCTTTGTTTGGGCTAATTGTAAATATTCCAATGCTTGTGAATATTCATTTAGCTCGTTATGAATAACACCTATTTGACTTAATGTTGATACTTCTTGAGTAATATTACCATCTTGCTGGTATTTTTTTAAATTTTGCTGTAGTACAGATAATTGTTGACGCCACTGTTTTTGTTGAGATAACTGTAATTGTGTTTGTTGTGGCTTTTCTGTTTTTATTGTTTCGGTTGAATTAGATTGGTTTTCGTTCGCTTTATTATTACTACTCAGTAACGTTTTGCTAGTTAAGAATATAACTATTGTGATAATTGAAGCTATGGAAAAGATTCTAAAGTAATAATTATTCATGCAATTCAAAAGTACTATACAAATTGAGCGTTAAAGTTGATTGGTATATAATAATACTCTATTTTATTCGATTTGGCAGGCGTTACTTTCAGAAAGCGTATGGATATAAATATAATGACAACTTACAAGCTTCAGAACGCATAATGAATGTAGAGACCCAATATATTGGGTCTCTACATGGCGTGCATTTAGTCAAAACGTAAACTGTGAACAACCACCACTGTAAAGAAAGTATGTTCCCATATATGGCGCCAGTTTTAATAAGATGGCGCCATTTGCATCAATAAGTAGTGTTTTATCTAACGCTAATAGTCCGTATTAGTACGCTGATTACTTCACCTGGATTTTCACTTGGAAAAAGTGGACTCCAGTCATTTTTATCAGAATATCCTAGTTAATGTAAAACTTGAATAGTCGATGTTACCGCATGTTGTGAACCTGTAAGAGTGTGTTTAATTTGCTCACGATAAAAGTACAAATTAGCAGTAGGTAAAGCTAATTTATCATCAGTTTTGTTTGTGTCGAAAAAAGCTTTTGATAGTGCAATTTTATTCCATTTTTCTTGGTATGCGGGGATTAATGCTTCTTGCTCTAGAGTAAGTTTATCTATCATTTTATTTATATCTCTAAGCTAGTTAACGTACCTTTTGCGCTACCCATTCAGCTAATTCACCTGGAGTCATTGCCCCAACACTGGCGCCAAGGTTGACCATTTGTTGCGCTATATTACGGTCATAATTGGGATTAGCTTGTTCATCTAAAGCAGCGAGTCCTAGCAATGTTACACCACTTTCGATTAAGTTTTTAGTGGTGGTTAATAATTGATATAGTGGCGCCCCTTCAAAGAAATCTGTGATTAATATAATAATTGTATTGCGGGGATTATCAACTAAAGTAGCAGCGTAAGCAAGTGCTTTACCAATATCTGTACCACCACCTAGCTGTACTTTCATGATTGTTTCTACTGGGTCTGAACAATCTTCGGTAACGTCTACTATTGAAGTGTCGAATAAACAAAGGTGAGTGCGTACTTGTTTTAAGCCAAAGCAACGCTTAAACCATCACTGTTTAAATTTTCGGTAAAATGATTCCTTCCTCATAAGGAATGACATTCTTAGCAACGAAACCGTATTCTGTCGCCATACTTTATCACCTCTCAATAAATTTAATCATAAATTATGCTTGTCTTGCATTCAATTTTTCTACTATCGCTTGTCTTATCCACTCTGCCATCTGTTTTTTAGAGCCAGCAGCAGATTCTACGCTTTCATACATTGATTGTGTCATGCGTAACGATACTGGTTGAGAATCTATTGGTTCTGAACCCAACGCTACAAACATGCCATCATTACCTTGCCTTACTTCATAGGGTTTTGCGCGCTTCATATATATATTTATAATTTACTGCTAAAACTATACTAACAGTCCTTGTAAACATGGATAATCTTCTAAGCGCGATTGCACCAAACGATTGGGCGGTACAAATGTTTTTGCGGGAGACAGAAAATACTAAAATATTGCGACATCCCAACGTCGTCAAATTACTCGACTATGGATTTTGTGAAGGTATTTTCTTCTTTACAATGGAATATTGCTCCGGTGGTACTGTTCATGATTTGATTCAGCAACAAGGAAGAAAATTAGCTGTAAATATAGCAGTACCAATAATTATTCAAGTATTAAGCGGTTTAGAATATGTACATCAAGTCGAAATTCCTAATGTTAAATTAGCTGATGGTGGATTTGGTCAAGGTAGAGGTTTAGTCCACCGCGATTTAAAGCCAAGTAATATTTTCCTCAGTCACGTTGATGGTAAAATTACAGCCAAAATCGGAGACTACGGTTTAGCAAAGGCTTTTGATTTAGCTGGATTAAGCGGTCAAACAGCAACTGGAACCAAAGCTGGTACTCCCGTATTTATGTGTCGCCAACAGGTGTTAGATTTCAAACATGCAAAACCAGAGGTCGATGTTTGGGCTGCTGCTGCCTGTTTATATTATATGCTCACGGGAGATTTACCGCGCGACTTTAAAGGAAGCGACCCATTTTTAGCTGTTTTGCAAAACGACCCTGTACCCATTTGCCAACGCGATGCAAGTATACCATCTAAACTTGCAGAGGTAATTGATTTAGCCCTCATCGAAAAACCAGAAATTCACTTCAAAAGCGCTGCACAATTGAAACAAGCATTACTCGATTTGTTTTAATAGGTAGGAATATTGGCAACGGATGACTCTAGGATGTAACGGTGAGACCACTTGGCGGTGTCGGCTTCCGTCCCGCTTTCATTGGCGAACCCGAAGGGATGGTTCATCTTGAATAACGCGCGTAAAGTTTGAAACCGATAACTCATCCGTTACATCCGTTGTATCCGTTGCAAGCATTTTATATTTAATTCGGTTTTATGGAATAAAAAGTAGTGAAAACCGAACTTAGGTTAAAAAATTTCTTAACTAACGTACTCGTGCTGAACGTCTAGCTGCAAAACTACGTGAGCTTGAAGAAAACTTTGACTAATATTCAGACTTTTATTGATTCTGGGGTGCTAATTACAATTGAAGGCACCTATAGTAACGCATTGAATTCTTTTGTAGTAGCTAACCTGGATTAAAATTACATTTAGCATCGCTCCATCGTTCAAATTCTTCTTGATAACTTTTAGGGGTATAAATTGGAGCAGCTTGCTGTTGAGTAATCTTTTTCAGGCAAAGCAAACGATAAATTTCAAGTCTTCCATACATACTAATCGGATTGATATCGTTTTCATACTTCTTTCCATCAGTAGCCATTTTTTTATACCAAAACAATGCTTGTACAATATTTGCTTCGGATATACCCAAACCTTGTTCGTACATCTGACCGAGTTTTCTCCAAGTATAAGGATTATCACTGTGACTAAGAACAGTTAAAGCTTCTGTATAGCGTTTAGCTTCGTATAGCGAGTTACCGTAATAATCGGCAAGTTCGCGTGGATTTAAAGTATATGCTTGACGGAGATATTCTAGATGTGCGGTGAGATTTTTTGGAATAGAGCGCAATTTCATATCATCCTGTGCTGGGTCACTCAAACGAGCAAACTCTCTTAATATATAAGATTTTTCCTTTCCATCAGCAATTTCTTTAGCTTTAAGCAACCATCTAAAAGCTTCCGAATCATTTTTTTCCAAACCTATGAATCCATAAAAATAAGTTTGGTATAAAAAGTAGATAGCAGGAATATAATTGAGTTCAGCAGCTTTGCTATACCATTTTAGAGCTAAGGGACGCTCACTTTCTTTTCCGGCGCCAAATTCATACCAATCGTAAGTTTTTCCCAACCAGTAACAAGCAACCGGGTCGTTTGCGTTTGCTAATGGTTGGAGTCGGTTCCGGAGCGCGATTGCTTTTTTTGGCTCGAACTTGACCAAACTGGAATATTTTTTCAAACTTGGCAATCTCTGCTGGAGAAATTTGAGTTCTAAGGGAATATTTTGAAGATTGTTCAGAAACTGGATAAGTTATTTGGGCATTAATAGGCTGGTTCAGGCTGAAACCAACAACAATGTATATAGCTAGTAATATAACTAAAATATTTTTATTAAATAAACGAATCATACGTTACCTAGAGATATATATAGCGCCTGCTGTACACTTAGGATACCCACAACTAGAACGAAACTAACCTTTTTGGAAGAAGTGGCGCCTATCAATATATAAAAATTTCATTGCTGCTCTCCACTTATCCTATGAAATTCAAAGCTACTTAACTTTGTAACATAAAGTCTTCTGGGTCAACTCCCCAATTTATCCAGTATATAGCATCCCTTGCCGACACTAGACTAGGAGGCACTCGCAACATATGAATATTTTTTGTACTAGGGCAAATCATTTTTAATAAATGTACAGGTTCAACATCAATACGTTGATTAATTTTAAGTAATGTATACTCAAGCCAAGAATCTAATTCAATAGCTTCTAACTCGTGACATATACGCTCATAACCAATTCCTCGAATTAATGCTCCTCGTATTTCTGAATTTGTCTCCGATAAAAGCCAAGACGCTTTCCACTCACTAGGCGCCCCGTAGTTTTCTGGTAAAATTACACCATTATAGGCATAAATGCTATATCCATCTGAAAATTGAATAGCGGGTGCATCCTCTGCATGAAGTTGTGATTGGTTATTAAAGGATATTTTTGTCGGACGGTCGCAAACTATAGCAACCTTCTCAAAAGGAAATATTAAACCACAATCATTCATTAGAGATGTAAACACATCCCAAGTTTTTGCTGTATGAAAATATTCTAAAACAGAGATTACAAAATCAAAAGCACTTCCCTGGGGGGGTGACGAACTAGCTTAAAAGCCTTATGGCGTAAAGGTTATAGATGAGTGACCGCTTGAAAGATAAAAGTAAACTTAGAACAAAGCCCAACGAAAAATAAGACTTTTGTACAAAGCTTATTGATTATAGAATCAATAAAGTATAAAAATGGGGTTTATCTTTTTATGGCACGCGCGCTTATAACTATTGCTGTGTCTCAGGTTCAGAGGTTTTCGTCACCCCCTCAGCCCATTTTAGGAATTATTGGCGTATCATTAAGCGTGCTTGCATCTTATACAAGTAAGAAAAATAATGTTGTAGCAAGCGCTCGGAATAACTTAGATATATAAGCATAGTTGTTGTAATGGTACTTGATTTCTTAATAAATATTATGACGTATTTATCGATAATATGTAGAGTATTTAAAAGGCAGCAATATATAATCTATAATCATCGGCGCGAGTGAAGCTTAACTACATTTGCCCCTGAATGATTTTAGTCAATTCGCTACGACTTTGGTTTGCTTCTTTCCAAAAAGCTGCCCAGAAAATAATCAATATGACTATAGGCATTCCTAAGAATAGCGCAATCATGTTACTAGATATGGCACCTGCCAACATTACAAATGCAAAAGTACTACAAAAGAATAAAAACCAGAATCCTAAGAATGCAATAACAAAAGGATGTGGCGCCATTTGTATATAAACAACTGTTTGTGATAATTGTACTTCAAACCGTCCTTTAATTACTGGTATAAAAGAGTTACGGTAGTGAATTATACGACTGATTTGAAAGCCTGTTTCAGAAATTGTTCCTTCATAAGGTGCATGTTTCCTTGAAAACCTAAACATTTTTCTTTCTTCAATGTTTGCATTCAACCTTTGTATGACCACAGCTAACACATCAGGGGTCAAAACCGTAAAGCTATCGTAAGGAAGTATTTTCATTCGTATTTCTAAAAAGATTATTTTAAGTAAAATTATACTTCAATCATCAGTATATTTCCCAGCGTAGTCTCTAAATTTAAATAGTAAGCGCCACTGTTACGCGAAAAATCATTCGTATGGACATACATACCTTCTAGGCATCTGTGGAACAGCGTGATAACCCAGGTGGCGCCACTTGGTTTAATTCGTGTATGCCAACCACTTCTCGTTCGAGATGTTGCTTCCTGAGTTCTGTTTTAGGAGGGGCATTTCGCCCCTCTGACCTACCCAGCGAGCGCCGCTATCAAACAGGTGCGCTCGTACAAATTAACAGTAATAAAAAAGTTTAGGTGATGGCGTTTATACTTTCTGTAGATGTTTATTATTTTATTGAAGTTAAAAAATGATTATTATTCGGAGTTAGGCGCCACCAACATAGAAGATTAGAAATAATTTAGTTAATTAAATTTATATTCAACAGAAAAAAACACAGATATATTTTGTACCTGTGTTTTATTTAGAGCGTATTCAAATCAATCACGCTTTGACCTAATACTAAATTCTAGATTTTGTTTTGAAGATTTTATTCTTCCTGTAGTAACAGGTATTTATCGCTTTTGTGAATTCTTTTTGTGTTTATCAACACGGGTAGGCGCCGCCCAAGATAAAAAAGATGAAATTTAGGTATTTCATCTTTTTGATATTTATTGAAAATAGTTAGAATCTAGCGCGACCTGTTTCAATTTTGTCAAAATAAAATTTAAATTGGATCAGTAATTGTTCTATACATTTTTAATGAACAGAAGAACTAATTAAGTGCTTCTACTAACCAAGGCGCCGAACCTGGGGCAACTGATGCAGTATTGGGCGGCAACACAGAAGAAGGTAACGCCGCTCAATAGGAAAATCATGAAGAAGATTATAAATATTTAGAGATTTTCAACAAATTAATAACCACTATTTCTAACCCTCTTCAATTTTATGAAAATTTTGGCAGTGGGCACAAGCTACAGCGACCTAGGTTAATTGCTTTGTTCAAAATTTAATGCTGTCTTAAATGCTGGATTAATCTGATTAGCGGATACACCACCGTTAAATACTGCACCAGCACCAATTACAAACAGATAACTGTTTAAATCAAAATTTACTTCTGCTCCACCAACCACAGTTGTTAATTCTTCGTCAGTTAATTCCTCAAATAAGTTTGCTTTTAGTTCAGTGTTTCCGTTAACCTTTGCGTTAGTCATATGTTTCTAAGTATTTGTTGATTACTGAAAATAGTTTATACCAAGCTACTTACTATAAAAATCATACTTTGGATAGATAACTTTAATCACAAGTTGCTCTCTATTGCCAAATCCAGCTTACTATCTCAAAAAATATAAAATTTAGAATAGTAACTTGCCTCAAATACTTTACTACTACATTTTTCTATGTGTGCCGATCCACGGTAAAAACTGTAAAAATATAGAGCTGCTGGGTAATATTAGCCCTGCGAGAATGCGCTATAAGCCACTTGTTTTTCTTCCCTTACCTATAGTAGGCAAGTCCAAGATTTGCTAGTACACGACCCTCCAGTTTACGCTCTTTAATACGAATTGCGATTGTCAAACTTTGTTGAAGATAATTAATAGCTTTGGGGAAGTCTCTCAAACTATCGTAGGCTGCGCCGATACCTATCAGTGATTTACTTTCTCCTTGGGGGTCTCTGATTTCCCGGTAAATAGACAGTGCTTGTTGGAAAGACTGCAATGCGGCTTCAAATTGACTAGTTTGATACTGCTGATTAGCAAGCTTCTCTAAGCTATCAGCTTCTGCTTTTCTCGCATCCACTCCCTGTGCCAACACCTTTATTTTACCCAGCGATGCGTCCAAACTTACCAGTAAAGGAGTAGAAGCTGTGACGATGAGCAACGTGAGTAACACATGACCAAACTTGTGGATACGCATAAAATGACGCAGGAGCAACAATGACTTTATTCTTATATTTCCGGCGCCTCTTTACTTATGCATTTTGATTAAATTTAAGCATTATTTCCCTTTTTCAAGCTTGAGCAATCAAGCGGCACCTGCTTATTATTTAGAAACAATGCTTAAAACAGGCGCCACACTTCGTTAATTATTAAACAACATTGATATCCAAATACCTAAATACTTAAAACACCGCTTCTTGTTGGAACTCGCTCGTTAAATCAGAAACAAATGCACTAATTGCACCAATACCTTGATGAACCAACATCACCACGTTTTATTTTTCTACTTCATCCACTGGCGCCAGCAGAGTTTTTGGAACAACATGCTAATTCGTTATGTTGGATAGAAAGATATGCTATTGCTCAAAATCCCAGTACACCCAAGCCTGTGCTTTCTCAACTTGCGACTGACGTTAACCGACTTGTGCGCGCGGTAGCGTCAGATTTATTGTCATCGCCTGCTAATTTTTCTAAAGTCTGTAGGAATAATTAGAGTTTTTTGCGACTGCTTGACGAACACGAACATCTTGACTATCTGCCAATTTTTCTAAAATTAGTGAGGATGTACTGCGATTGTTTGCAAGTCTGAAAAGTGAGTTCGGTTTAAGTTTTTTTATAGCATCAATAGGGGCATTAATATTGCCAAGTACTGCCAAAAGCATCTTTTCATAAACGGGTTCTTCCCGGTAATCAATATGACCATAACAACACACATCCCCGCATACAGAATTATAATAAT
The DNA here is from genome assembly GCF_059640475.1 of Calothrix sp. CBUCES-K 9914. NCBI lineage: Bacteria > Bacillati > Cyanobacteriota > Cyanophyceae > Nostocales > Calotrichaceae > Calothrix > Calothrix sp. CBUCES-K 9914. Next base: position 11,555 of record NZ_JBXXZH010000121.1, on the reverse strand, counting down.
TATCTATATTTTCTTGATTTAGTCTAGCATCGGCCAAGTCTAGGGCTGATTCTATTTCTGATAGTAACCTGGCTAATATCTCTTCAGATGTAGTTGAACTTCGAGCTAGTGACAACCGCAAGAACTTACTATCAGGGTTTTCGAGCAGCAGCATATCAAAAATGGGGTTAGCTGTAATTGCTTCGGGAAACTCTTCTCCTAGCTTTTCCAGAATTTTTACAGGAGTATTCGGGTTATTCGCTACTGCATAGCGGACTCCAGGGTCGGAATCTACACTTAATTGCTGAAGCACCTCAGCAGGCGTATCGTCAGACGAGGCGATCAATCTGCGAGCTTCTAGATTGAGATTGTCATAGTTAAACATGATTTTACTTATGTTTCGTTAATCTTAGTACAGAACAAAAAGCTTGAAAAGTTAATGAAGGTAGGGTTTCATCAGAACTACGACACTTCTCAGAAACCTAGCGCGCCTTTTTCATATACTTTCTCAACTAAGTACTGTTTAACTGAGAATAGGCGCCTTCAATTCCACCTAGTACCACTGCATTATATCGGGGTTATACTCTTACTACTTCAGGCACCTAACAGATTTATGCTTTACAGATAATATGTTTACAAAACTTCATGTTTTTCTCTAACAAGTGAGTGGTGCCTGTATCTGCAAACCACAAACCCGAAGGCGCCCAATAATTATACTTTTATTATATAGCGGTTTCAGTAGCCTAGTTTTGTAATATTTTTTACTATTTATTTGAATATTACACCGTATATATTACTAAATTTGTATGTGAGTCCGGCGTATACTAAGCGTACATATTAAATTGTTCACAATTGTAGACAGTCGCCAACATTATAATTTAATTACTATAAACCTTGATGCCCAGTTCAATGTTTTCTATTTGCCACCCGGTCGTTTATCAGCCGCGCGCTTAGAATTGAATTGCATATATTTAACGTAATGAATTCGCACGTTTCCACCCGGAGCGGAAAGATTATTATTATTTGTTTATTCCGATGGAAGTTAGCGGCGCCTATTAAATAAAAAAGAGGATGTATTATCTACATTCCCCTGTTGGTGTGGAAATATGAAGTTAGGTTTTAAATAATGGTGTCATTTATAATAGCATTAAACGTTTGTAAAAACACCATTTAGAACGATTTGCTCAGGTAACATATCAAAAGCCATATACGAAGTTGTAAATATTTCAATAAGATTATTAAGCGCCAAACACCCCAACGTTTCCTACTTTTGTCATCAGTCTATTTAATATTACATTTCCTTGTGGATTAACAACTGTGAGACGGATAAGTTCTTTTTCTGCTGGTTGATAGGCAACGATATATTTAAAGTTATTGTTTTTGAATGTGTAAGTGTAACGTTGATGACCTCGTTCGTTACTTCCAGGCGCATCAGGGTTTTTTAAAGTTAAATGACTGCCGTTTTTTTTGTTTTCAGCTTTATAGGTATAAGCACCATTTTCGTCTATATTTAGCTTTACAGTCCATTCGTGGTTTGTATCAACAAAAACCCCTTTTGGGCGAACAAAATCAGTTGGCATAGCCATTGCGCTTTGAGAAGTTAAGGCAATATCTGTAATTACAGGTGCAGATAAACCAATAAGAGAAGCTAGGGCAATTGCTTTAATATTCATAACTCGATGTCCTTAATAATTCTATAAGAGTGTTAATAATTTCTACAGCGTGCGCTTTTGTTATTACGGAAAAGCTATTATTATTATTTATTTATATAGAAGTTAATGGTGTCTGTCAAATAAAAAAGAAGATGTATTATCTACATTCCCCTATTGGTATGGAAATATGAAGTTAGGTTTTAAATAATGGCGCTAAGAATAGTATTAAGCGTTTGTAAAAATACCATTTAGAACGATTTGCTCAGGTGACGCATCAGAAGAAATTAAATAAGATATTTGCAACCAAGTAGCGACGCCAATAACACCATCAGCAGTTAAGTTGTTAGCTTGTTGGAATTTGATTACAGCGGCTTGAGTATTGGCACCAAACACACCATCAATTGTAGTAAGACCGTAATCGGTGTCAGCATTGTATAGTAAACCTTGAATATTTCTAACTTCCTGACCTGTTGAACCTTGTTTTAGTACTGGTCGCTTTGCTATCCATACTTGACGTTCAATTGCAGCTTCAGTTTCATAACCAACAATGCCATCAGCACTTACTGCATTTTTTTGTTGAAACTTAATTACAGCACCCTTTGTCTTGGCACCGAACACACCATCAACGGCGCCTGTATAATACTTGAGAATTGTTAAATCTTGTTGTAAATCACGAACAGCGGCGCCAGTTGAACCAAGTTTCAGAGTAGCAAATGTAGTAGGCATAATTGTAATGGTTTAATGTAGTTGCTTACACCAATGTCTACATGTAAGGTAAAGGTAGTTACGGAAATAAGTAAAAATATTTTTTAGGTAAGTTTATACTATGGCGCCTGATAAAAAACCTGGTAATTATTATCATCAAAAATATTCACCATGTCATGCTAGTATTTATAGTAAATTTTTGCAAGAGGATAATAAGGGTATTGTTTTTTAGAATCGTTAGTTAACGCGCGCTCTTGAGAGATGGCTTACCAGGATATAACCGTGCGAAAGCGCTTGTAATAAAGGTTGCAGTAAAAAACAGGCACCTAAGAAATATTTGATTTGTTTAGTTTAAATGTTGCACATGAGCCACCTTTGAGTTCTATCAAGGGTGCAATAGCAACACGGCGCACTGTGTCATCGATCCCTTTTCCACGGAGAACAATTTGAGCGCGTGACTGAATCAACTGCTGTACAGTTGAACAACTGAGGGCTGGAGACAGTGATGCCAGTGCTGAGAGAATTTTTGAATTCAACTGATCTAGTGATGGTCTCAATGTTTGACTCAAGTCGGGTACATTCTCAAAAAATTGAATTCCTTTCTTTTGCCAGGTTTGAAAATTTTCCACTTGGAGCAGCTTTCCAGCAAATATCTGCCATTGAAAAAAGACTGCGACCGCATCGGGTGAAAGCCTGTAAGCTGCTGACTGCTTCCGAAGCTCTGCTAGTAACCCCTGTTCGCGTTCAGGTGCTTCAATAGTGCTGTTCTGATTCCATTTCCAACGGGCAACATCATTCTGGATTAATAATCGCTGCCGCATCATAGTCAGTAGTCTATCGATCTGCTGCTGTTGGCGTGCTAGCGGTTCGGTTTGGGAAACTACTACTGAGTGCATTTCCTGAGAGTTTTCCTGGAACTGCCCAAAACTTGGCTTATCAATCACGAGTAGCCAAATAATAACCGTGACCTGCAATAGTAGAAGCGTTTTAAAAGAATTTAATTTCATTCGCATGTGCTTTCTCAACTTCTAAAGATAAGCCTCCTTATTAATTTATGGGTGCCAACGCTATCTATTTATGCATTTTTTGAGAAAGCAAAAATAATTTTGGTATCAAGATACGCCAGCAATCCTGAGAAACACTGGATATACAAGAAGGTGCCTATCTCTAATCCTCTACTTTAAAGACGTTATCAAAGGGTTATTTCTGATTTTTTTGACTTAGAGGTATTTTATAGGCGCCTGTTCAGCATCGCATATACTAATATATAGTTTTATATTCATGTGTGTATGCTTTCAGGCGCCGCTCTACGCAAAACATCTACTGGTTATGAGTTCTCATCAGAATACGCATTGGAAGAATATGTTTGGAACAACTTAGAACAATTGTTTCAACTTAAACCAATTGCGCGCCAACATCCAGCAAAAGGAGAGTTTTGTGATATTCTCGCTGTAAATAACAAACAATTGTCAATATTAGAACTGAAAAACACCGAAGATAGATATGTTGTCCAGCAATTAACCCGCTACTACGATAATTTACTTGACACTAAACCGTTTGCACAGCAGATAGATTACAACCTACCAGTCAAGTTGATAGCCCTGGCGCCGACTTTTCATCGACACAACTTTATTGACCGTAAGCACTGCAAGCTAGATATAGATTTTTTACAAGTCGCTGTAGTTCAGAAATATCAAGACTTTTACTTGCAGCTTACAGACGTTGATACTAACGTTGTTACTGAAATCCAAATTCCTTATGAAGAGCTTGATATTAACAGTACATGTAGTAATGTTCCGGCGCCACCGCAGTTGTTGCTCGATTGGTTAGGCGCCTGTAGTAAAGATGAACAAATCGCAATACTCAAGATGCGTGAGAGGATTTTGGGTTTTGACGCGCGTATCAGCGAAGAAGTAGAAAGTAAAAATACAATTAGATACAAGGGTAAAAGTAAAGCAATAGCTGAAATTTATTATTACAAGACTAAGAGTAAACCAATTACCTTCTTGTGGTTGCCGACACCAACATCACGACGTAAACAAGTAATTGGTAGGCTGAGGTTATGGATGGATGGTGCTGCTGTTACTGATGTTGGCCATGTACCAAAAGGTATGGGAAGAATGAAACTACAGCATGAATGGGATGCCATGCCACAAGAAAAGCGACCAAAATATATGTATCACAACGGCTCTTCTAAGTCATTCACACCTGTAGGAATATCTTATCGAGGCTATAATAATGTTTCTAATTCTCTAGAATCGTTGGTTAATTTAGCTCTTGAAAAGTGGCTTATTAGAATATAAGCGCGTTTTAACAATTGCGCTTTACATGCACGGGCACCGGAAATAATAAAACCTTGATGCAAACAGAGATTACTTAGAGCATAGGTTACTAATCTTTAATTCTATGAAGAACAATACCTTCATACTCAAATGTATTTGCATCAATTATTCTAATCGGTGCATTTCTGGTCTGACTCCCTGTACCTAGATAAATGTCCATCATATTCACATAATCTTTGTTCAACTATAGACTGTGCTTGAATTGCTGGCATTAACAATGCTTGGGGAAGAATCCCTAATAATCCTAGAAAAATACTTTGTTTGCTCAAGTGTACATTCAGCAACTTCATTTAAAGCTCCTCAACAACAACCGAAATACTTTCCCAAGCCCAAATCTAAGCTGTCTAACTATACCTTGTTTCCATATCGAGGTCAAAAATTCTGATTTTTAAGCAAGTACGCAAAAACAGGGGTTATAAATTTTATCTAGCGAGAGTAATAAAAGAGCGTTAAATATCTGGGTACTTGATACAGGCGCCCATTATTGCCTTATACTTATATATAGTTATGGCACCGCTCTACGCAAAACATCTACTGGTTATGAGTTCTCTTCAGAATACGCATTGGAAAAATTTCCCGGTATAAGGACATGAATGTTGGCTCTTCCGTACAAAGCGCGTGCTAAATCTGTTGATAAAATAGCTTAAAACGATTGCTATACTTATCTTACAGCCATTATCACCTTTATAAAGATGAAATTAATAAAATTTCAGCTATAAGTGCCTGTAAGCTTTGAAAATAAAGGATAGTTATCGATTTTAATTAAAATTTAGCACGCTATGTACGAAAGAACCATAAATTTACAACATTTAGTACTTATGTCCCTAATAGATTAAGGGGGGTTAGAGGAGAAAATAACAGGCGCCTGTTTTCTTGTTTCCTATTTATAAGACGCTACCAAAGAGCTATTTCTGATTTTTTTGAGTTACACCCATTTTTGTAACTTTCAGGCGCCTATCAAACCATGTGACTCACAACTACAGGCGCCTAAGCTTCTGGTAATATATAAATATTTGTCTTTTATTATAATATGTCAGATAGTGTAAATAAACGTGGTGAGTACGATGCGGTTATAGGAAATAAAGATGTTAATATGTTCGGCGCCGTTTTAGGTGGAATAGAGGGAGTTAAACACCGATTATTATCTCAAACTGTTGAACATCGAGTAGCAGCTTTAAATGAAGCGCTCAAGTATGAAGTTGAAGGATTAAATCTTGTTATACAAGCTTTGGATGATTCTGAAAAATTAGTGAGAATTCGTGCTTATGAACTTCTACAGTTTAAAGAGGCGCCGTTTATAAAAGATATATTAGAGAAAATTAGTGAAAAATATTATTTAGTTTGTTTTGATGGTGTTTATCAATGTGACCATTGTAGATATTATAGTTATATCAGATTTTATCCCGATTACACAGTTATTACATTAAGTTCAATAAGTACTCCTGAGAAAGTAGCAACTTTGTTTAAGAAAGAACATGTTTTTGAAGATATGGGTACTGGTTATTATACAATCGATGAAGAAGCTAAAATTATCAAATTTGCATCTCAGTCTACTCCCGGAACGGTAAATTGTACAGGAGATGTTAATGTGGATAACACTAGCATTTCTCTCGAATGGCACAGTCAAATAAACGGTTACTGTGGTTCGGATGAATATAATTTTGTAGAACTACCATCATTCTTACTATGTTCGGATTAGGCACCCTACACTTTTAAACCCACTTATTTACACGGCGCCTAAAACAATATCGAACTGATGTACTTCATACTCCTAAAAATCATAAGTAACAGGCCTATCTATATCAAGCTTTTATTGTGAAGTAGAAGGAACCTTGGCATAAAAGTCTTCATCAGCGCGCATGAAAGCAGGGCGCCGCATCAAGTTATCCAAGTAATTGCTCAAAGGGTCGTCCAAATTGAGCATCCCTAATCTTTTTGCCCACATCAAAACACCACCAGTAATAATATCAGCAGTACTAAATTTATTACCTACTAAGTAATCACTATTACCCAGTGCGTTCTTTAAAGGTTCGGCGACTTTGTTAAACCATTGGAGAGCTTCTTGAGTAGAAATTGCTTCGCGTACTTTACTGGGAAGTATTTTTTCTGGGAGATTGGGTAGTACGCCAAACATAAAATGCTCGACTGGCGCCTCAAGCGTAACGGATGCGTAAAATAACCATTGGTAGTAGTAAGCACGTTCTGAAGAGTCAATTGCAGGCGCCAGTCCAAAGTTTGAGTATTTATCAGCTAGGTAAGTACAAATAGCAGTTGATTCAAAAATTGTTACTTCCCCATCAACTAAAACAGGAACTTTTCGATGTGGATGTAGGTTTTCATACTCTGGTTCTTGAGTCATCTTCATATTGACTTGTACTAGTTTATATGCAATCCCCATTTCTTCTAAAAGCCAGCGGGGGCGTACCGCTCTAGTGGTAGGAATGTAGTATAACTTCATATTTTTTGATTTGACGGTTTCTACATTTACTATTTTCTGCGACCGATTGTCATAAAAATATTAAAACTTAAAAAAATTTCAGGCACCTTATATAGTTTCTAGAAATAATATAGGCGCCAATTCTCAAATACTAAGATACTTTAACATTTGAAAGAATGAAAATATAGACGCTTCTTATCTGTTTTATTTGACAAGTTCGAGCAAACCGGACATGTCTAATAATTTTTCGCTCCAAGTTGCACTAACTTCTGCAATTTTTATTAATTCAGCTTCTTGAAGAGTGATAGTTGACCAGTTATGGCGCCAAGAAAGTAATAATGAATGAAGTTCACTAAATTCTGCAACATAACTTCCTTTCTGTAGTAATGAAATATACAGTATACTTTCGTCGAGAATAACCGAAGCTACCTCACGGTTTGCGCTTCCTCTGAGTAACCATCCTTTGAAGCGCGACAATCCTGACGCAAGCTCGTCTAGTTGCTTTTGACGACTGAGGCGTAAAAATGATTTTTCGATTGCATTCCAGTCTGGCATTATATTCCTCCGAGTAATTTGGTTGCTGTGCTACCTAAGTTGTCACAAAAAGTGACAACCGGCAGGAACGGCACCCATAAGTTTACTATCAAGTTGCTCGGCGCCAATCAGAGATGTTATAAACGCTTATTCAAGTACTGTAAATTGAGAACGTTCAAATCGTGGAAGATACTCTTTGTAAAAGAATTCTGTATTATCTACAAACGCAACTTCCTCGCAAGTTACATTAGGAAGTTTAAGGATACTTTCGAGTCCAGCTTCAATCGATTGAATACAGTCTGGATGTTCCAATAATAAAAAAATTCTTTGACGAATTTGTGTATACAAATCTATAACCTTTTTCGCTTGTATATCTTTTGGATGTAGATGTACTATCTTGAGGCGCCTGTTACTGATTTTTCTAAATCCAAACGCTACGTATTCTTCAGTAATGCCTATTACACGACCGTGTGACTCGCAATCGGACGGTATAGCATCTTCGGTAAATTTGTAAACATCCCACAACTTGTATTTATTGGAATGATTACGTTTGCCGCCCGACGCAAAATCAATAACTTTTCCCATGATTAATACTCCTAAGAAGATTGAAGGTTTACAGACTGATTGTAATATTTATTGCTTACAAAGATTTTTAGGCGCCAATACTTGTTAAGGTTTAATGATGGCGCCCGTTAAGACCTAATTATTCTTAAAGTAATGTAAGCAATGATTTTTTGCCTTCTTTGAGTACAAGCGCGTAATGAATCTCTATAGTATCTACAAACACAGCTTCCTCATAATTCAAATTAGGAACCTTTAGTAAACTTTCAAGCGCCGCCACAATCGGCTCAATATTTGAATACTGTTCCAACAATAAAAAGATTCGTTGGCGCCTTTGTGTTTCTGAGTCAGGAACCAGTTCCGCACGTATATCTCGTGGTCGTAGATGAACTACTTTAAGGCGCCAGGTACTCATATTTCTAAAACCAAATACTACGAACTCGTTAGTTATGTCGATTATGCGACCATGCAGGCTGCAATCTTTTACGCGCGCTTCTTCTGTAAACATGTACACGTCCCACACTTTGTATGTACGGAAAGGATTGCGCTCTCCACTATTTGCCCAGGCAATAGCTTCTCCTACACTACCCACATTTTCTGATTCGAGGATTTCGACAGCTTCTGAGTAGTTGGGATTGCGAATAAATTTGTACGCTGCGTCAATACTGCGGTTAAGTTCCTTCTCTAGTGCGGCGCCTGCTACGAGTTTATTTTCCTCTTGTAAAGCCAGAATCTGCTTGTAGACTTGCTTTGAGTGAGAGTAAGACCCACCACTCAACTTCATTTTAGAAGCAACAGTGTTTCTAACATCAATTTTTTTGATATCTAAATCCTGAGATTCTGCTTCCGTCAAATTTGACGAAAGCAGGAATTTTCTTACATACTCGGCGCCTGCTGCTTGGTTTTTCTTAGCCAAAGGTTTAAGGTGACTTTCCCAATGTTGTGCTTCAACCATTTTTTGATAGTTGGTTTTACCATCGCGGTTAAGATTGAGCGATAATACCCAAGCTTCTTCCTCTTGTTCGGATGCACAATCAACATACTGGATTGGTACACTCTCCCAGCCTAGTTTGATTGCAATCGCACGTCGGCACTTACCAGAAAGCAACACATTGCTTCGTGATGAAACAACTAAGGGAGTTAAAATAACTGCTCGATTGGCGATGTCTTGCTCTAAATCAGGTCTAGTTTCATCCTCACCGTAAATTTGTATGAGTTTGGAATGTACAACCAAACTTTCTGGATGAACATAAATAATATTGCTTCCTCTTGTGATATCAGACTTGGATGCTTTGAAGCAATTAGCAGCAGGAGCGGCGCCTGTGTTACACATACTTAAATCTCTAACTGAGTAGCAGTAAGAGTTTGCGGCACCGTTTTTGAATTCTTTAATTGGATTAGTCATGGTTGGGTGCATCCTTTTTTATAGTTGCCAGCGCTACCCGTGGTTGATAATACTCTCTATTTCCTCTATCATGTTTATTGGATTAAATTAGCTGTCTAGATAGGGGCTTACTAGCATTCGAGTCAATATGCTCAACTGCTACTGAGTATTACTAACTGGGCAGGTATTTTTTTTGTGGATATACCAGCCTACAAATTTTGTCGATTATCGCCAAATTCGTTGTCTTGTATCCCTAATATAAGTGAAGCATATTTTGTCTCTTGAATTTACCATATTTATTATGGTAATGCAATGAGATATTTATGAATTTTATTTGCAGAGAAAATTTAGAGCAAATTGTAAAACAAGTGAAGCCAAGAGAGTTCTGTCGTCTTTGGTTCGACGCGGATGAGGAGAAGGAAACGTCTAGGGGGTATCGTGCTGAATGCGTGCGCCTGCTTTCTCGTATATTGGGCGTACAAACCGAAACAGTTAACAGTAAATGGGGAGAAGGTATTGATTTCGAGAAAATGCCTTCACATTACGAGAAAGCTTTATCTTACGCAAACTGCCTTCGGGAAATCGTTGACGTTGCAAACCGAAATCCTGAATTAGCTGATATTTTACTAGAACGCATGAATATGAAGCAATAGATTTACCGTAAAGTGTATGGTAATTTTCTTGCCAGACATGAGGTACTATAAATAATGCATTTAAAACTTATTTAATAGTCAAGAGTAAAAATATTAGTTACATGATTCTTTACGGTAAAGGTAATAATAAGTAGTTCTAACATCAATTTTTTTGATATCTAAATCCTGAGACTCTGCTTCCGTCAAATTTGACGAAAGCAGAAATTGTTTTATAGGGTAGGCATCATAAAGGAGAGTGGGCGCCCAATCACTAAGTACGGTTATTAATTTTGGTGCTAAGTGATTCTACGTATATCAATTCAAATGGACTAATGAGCGTTGTTATTCGCCTCATCCTTGGCTAGCCACTTGGAGAATATTTCTTGGCGCCCATCGTTTGGGTTTTTAATTGTGTAAAATCTTTGTCTGAAAGCGGTTAAACCTAGTAAAACGAGTAAAACAGTAAGATTTCCCAAATTTGGTATTAAAGTTAAAATTCCTTCCAACTATAAAACATTTCCTCGTAAAGATGGTTCTATAAGCATTCTTGACCCAGGCTCATATGAAGCAGTTAGATGTCAGGCGCCTCATGGGCTTTATTCATTTAACATTGATCTTTTACCTAACCCTAAAAATTTATCTTTACAAGCATTTGCCAAATCTGCCTACAAAAACCAGCCAATGAGGGTATATGATTATAATCAAAATGGTATAAAAGCATTACTTGTTGACTCTGAAGGTGGTTATAGTGCTTATGGAATCTTTAAAGTTCCAGGTGTTAAAGGTGTGGTTGAAATGAGTGCTTCTTGTGATTGTGATGTTAGCAGAACAGATGTTGTTGACTACCTCAAAGTCACAGAGTTAATTAGATAAAAACTAATTATTAGTAAGTTATTGATTTAAACAGGTGCCAATGCGGTAATTTGTAAGAGGCACCTTATTAAAATAGAGACCGCCAAAAGTTTGCTGAAATGCTTATTATTTCGTTGTCATTTTATGCTTTAATTTTGGACACCAATACGAAAGGAGCTATAAAATAATACATGGAATTAGCACTACTTCCCGCAAATATACTTTAAGTTTTTAGGCGCCACACTATATCAGAACTCTAAAGCACTTATTTTTAAGAAGGTGGCATCATTCTCTAATAATGCGAACATAAGTACTTAATGATAATGATAATACCCTTGAAGAAGCGTTTTATGTGGCGCCTTACGGACAGTTATTTTGTACGTAAACTAATTGGGCGGATGTCGCGGACTTTAAGGGTTCTTTTGCCTGCATTATCGTCGTCATCAATTGTGAGTAAGTACTTCACAACCGTGTGGT